>DQSL01000155.1 GCA_015663235.1 Mariprofundaceae bacterium | reverse complement strand
GCATGAGTCGTAAGGGGAATTGTTGGGACAATGCGGTTATGGAACGCTTTTACCGTAGCCTGAAATCTGAACAGGTGTGTTATGCGGATTACCAAACACCCGATGAAGCAAGAAAGGACATCGTTGACTATATCGAAATGTTCTACAACAGTTGCAGAGTGCATTCATATTTAGGCTATCTTAGTCCAAATGAATATGAAAGTGTTCAGAAAACGCTGCCACAAGCAGCATAACCCTTTTCGATATCTATACTTTTACTAGACCACTACATAACCCCACATACAACGCGTAAACTATTCACCTCACCCCCTATAATATCTATCCAGAACCGCGATTAACATTTTATAGCATTTCGCAACTATTAAAATGACAACAAGGCTGTTAATTCTTACATCTAAAGACACGCTCCAACGGACTTATTAACCCAATATAGTACACCTACAGATAACCACCATCCTAATCCCAAATATAGCCTTCTGTGGGTGACGATGCTGAAGCAAACGCACGTTTTGGCATACGCCCAGCAAGGAAAGCTTTGCGTCCAGCCCGCACGGCATCGCGCATGGCTTCTGCCATCAAACATTCATCTTTGGCTTCGGCAATGGCTGTGTTAATCAATGCCGCATCTGCGCCAAGCTCTAAAGCTTTGGCAGCATCCGAAGCTGTGCCAATACCTGCATCCACGACAATAGGTACACTTGCACGTTCTTTAATCACACGGATGTTGAATGGGTTGGCAAGCCCTCTTCCTGAACCAATCGGATTACCCAATGGCATCACCGCAACACAACCCACTTCTTCAAGCTTGGTCGCCACAATTGGGTCGTCATTGGTATAGACCATCACTTGGAAGCCTTCTTTGACCAACACTTCAGCAGCTTTGATAGTTTCCACCACATTGGGGTATAAGGTTTGCGTATCACCCAACACTTCCAGTTTCACCAAGTCCCAACCACCAGCTTCCCGCGCCAACCGCAATGTGCGCACTGCATCTTCGGCATTAAAACAACCTGCTGTGTTGGGCAAGATGGTATATTTTTTAGGGTCGATATAATCGAGCAAATTTTCTTTACCTGCTTCAGTGATGTTCACACGGCGCACGGCAACGGTAATCATCTCTGCGCCTGATGCTTCCGTGGCTAGTTTGGTGGTTTCAAAGTCTTTGTACTTTCCTGAACCCACGATTAAACGTGATGTGAATTCGTATGTGCCTACTTTAAATGTATCTTTGCTCATATTTAATACCCTTATCCGCCACCAATCATATGTACGATTTCAATGCGGTCATTTTCTTCTAAAATTGTTGTTGCATATTCACTTTTAGGCACGACTTCTAGGTTGCGCTCAACTGCTAACATGCGCGTTTCTAAACCCAAATCAACAATCAAATCAGTGATGTTTATGGCAGATATATCTTGCGCTTCACCGTTGAGTAAAATTTTCATTTTTTGCCTTTTTTATCCAAAAATTACTTTTTTAGCGCAGAAACAGCCGAAATATCTACAAACATCTTCATTTTACGATTGACCAACATTTGTTTCGCGCCTAATATAAGCCGCATGTTAGCAGCTTCATCAGACAATATGGAAGGTTTAGGTTCGCCCAACACGCCCTCCAAACATCCCGATGCGCCCAAACCGCGCATTTGGCTAGGTGTTAAAGAAGGGTTGATTGAAGCCAAACAAGCTATTGAAGACAAAAACTTAACCCTTGCCGAACAGCTACTTCGTGAAATTTTAGAGTTTGCCTCGGCAGAGCCTGAGCCTTGGCATATCCTTGCTGCCGTCCTAAATCGCAAAGGGGCGCTAAAGGAAGCAAAAGCATGTTTAAAGCGTACTTTAATCATCCAAGAAACCAATATCGAATTGCAATCTGACCTCCCTGTTTCCAAAAGGGTTGCCAAACTTTTGTGGGCGCAAAATGAAAGTGCCGCCGCACTCAATATGTTGGCCGAATTATTACTTGCCCAACCTGAAGACACAGAGCTTCAAGCACTCCAACAAATATGGACATCATCATGAGCCACTTACACATTCAAATTATTCACGGCCCCAACCTCAATATGCTTGGCACACGTGAGCCTGGGCATTATGGCAGCCAAACATTGGCTGATATTGATGAAGAACTGATTCAACTTGGCGACAAGTTGGGCGTTCGCATCACTACCTTTCAAAGCAATCACGAAGGTGAAATCGTTGATAAAATTCAACACTTGGATGCGCAAGGTTTAATCATTAATCCTGCCGCCTACACCCACACCAGCGTTGCCATTCGTGATGCTTTATTGGCTGTACAGGTTCCTTTTGTAGAAGTGCATTTATCC
The DNA here is from genome assembly GCA_015663235.1 of Mariprofundaceae bacterium. Classification (GTDB taxonomy): domain Bacteria; phylum Pseudomonadota; class Zetaproteobacteria; order Mariprofundales; family Mariprofundaceae; genus Ghiorsea. The sequence goes on along the minus strand of DQSL01000155.1, from coordinate 4,358 downwards.
AATATTCATAAACGCGAAGACTTTAGACACAAATCCATGATGGTAGATATGGCAATGGCTGTGATTGCTGGCTTTGGCTCACAATCCTACACCTTGGCACTGCGCGGTATACACCACCATTTATTACAATCAAAACAATCATAATCATCCAAAGGAGATAATAATGGATATTTCAGAAATTCGTAAACTTATTCGCTTGATTCAACAAAGCGATGTCACAGAAATTGAAGTCACAGAAGGTGAAAGCACTGTGCGCATCTCGCGCCAAGGTGCAGCCGTTGCACCAACCATGGTCGCCGCAGCGCAACCTATGATGGCAGCACCCGTTGCCGCAGATGCTCCTGCAACACCTTCGTTGGTTAAAGCAGCCCCAGAAGAATGCACTGAGCATGTTGTGAAATCACCCATGGTAGGCACTTTTTATGCTTCATCTTCACCAGATGATGACCCATTTGTATCTTCGGGAACGACCGTGAAAAAAGGTGATGTGCTTTGTATTGTTGAAGCCATGAAACTGATGAATGAAATTGAAGCTGAATATGATGGTGTTGTTGAAAAAGTGTTGGTGAAAAATGCTGAACCACTTGAATATGGTCAACCTTTATTCGTTATCACACCAGCATAAGGGATTATCAATATGTTCCATAGAATCTTAATCGCCAACCGTGGCGAAATCGCTGTCCGCATCATTCGCGCATGTAAAGAGCTTGGCATTGAAACTGTCGCTGTGTATTCAGAAGCAGATAAAGATGCCATGCATACAAGGCTTGCGGACAAATCTGTTTGTATCGGCCCTGCTGTCAGCACTCATTCATACTTGAACATTCCCGCCATCATGGCAGCGGCTTCGCTGACTGATGCTGCCGCTATTCATCCTGGTTATGGTTTCCTCGCTGAAAATGCAGAGTTTGCCGAAATCGTGATTGAATCGGGCTACACTTGGATTGGTCCCACACCTGAATCTATGCGCATTATGGGCGATAAAGTGAAAGCCAAACAACGCATGACCGAAGCAGGTGTACCCTTGGTATATGGTTCACCAGGTGCTGTGCATACGCTTGAAGAAGCCAAGGAAGTTGCCAAAAACTGTGGCTTCCCACTGATTATCAAAGCTGCATCTGGTGGCGGCGGACGCGGCATGAAAATTGTTCATGCAGAACCCTCCCTGCCGAGTGCCTTTGCACTTTGCAAATCTGAAGCAGGCACTGTTTTTGGTGATGACACAGTATTCATTGAACAATTCCTTGAAGAACCGCGTCATATTGAAGTGCAAGTTTTGGGGGACGGACATGGCAACATTGTGCATTTGTTCGAGCGCGAATGTTCGATGCAACGCAACAACCAAAAAGTCCTCGAAGAAGCACCAAGTCCTTCCATCAGCGAAAAAACACGCCAAGAAATTTGTGCGGCAGGTGTTGCGGCGGCGGCGGCGGTAAACTATGAAGGTGCAGGCACGATTGAGTTTTTACTCAACCCTGACCAATCCTTCTATTTCATGGAAATGAACACGCGTATTCAAGTCGAACATCCTGTCACCGAATGGATTACAGGTGTTGATTTGATTGAGTGGCAAATCCGCGTTGCCAATGGTGAGAAGCTTGCTTTCAAACAAGAAGACATCAAAATGAAAGGTCATGCCATTGAATGCCGCATCAATGCAGAGCATCCATTCAAATTCACCCCTTCCCCAGGTAAAATTGAGCTTTATCATGCGCCGGGCGGACGAAGTGTACGTGTCGATTCTGCTGTTTATACGGGTTACAGCATCCCACCGTATTATGACTCCATGATTGCTAAAGTGATTACCCATGCGCGAGACCGCAAGAAGTGTATTCGCAGAATGCAACGTGCGATTGATGAGCTAGCGATTATTGGTATCACCACCAATCAAGAATTGCATAAACGATTGTTGGCAAACCCTGGTTTCCAAGCTGCGGACTTTAATATTCATTTCTTAGAGCGTTGGCTCAAACAAATGATTGATTAAACTGATGCTTTGATAAGCTTTAAAGGTCGCCTTGTTTCATGCAAGCGCGACCTTTTTTATGCCCGATCATGTCACAGAACAGGCTTGAATCACCGCTAAAAAGTCCTTACCAAATCGCTTCAACTTTACTTGGCCAACACCACTCACTTCAAGCATGGCTTCTTCTGTGCATGGTTTATGCTGCGCCATGCCTACCAACGTTGCATCACCAAACACAATATAGGGTGGCACATCGAGCTCAACTGCCAGTTTCTTCCGCAGCTCGCGTAGTTTTTCAAACAAAGATTCATCATATTTGATGTCTGCATATTTTGCGTTTTTCTTGGTTTTCTCTTTGTTTTTACTGCGTAATCTCGGCTTGGCTAATTCCAATGATTGTTTGCCACGCAAAATCGGTGTTGCAGCAGATGTTAACTTCAACACCGAATAATTGGCTATATCTTGCAATAGAAAACCACGATGAATCAACTGCCTAAAAATAGATGCCCATTGCTCATGGCTATAATCTGCACCAATACCATAGGTGGTCAGCTTATCATGCTGCTGTTTTACAATGCGCTCATGGCTCAACCCACGCAATACATCAATCACATATTTCATACCAAAACCTTGATCTAAACGGTACACACACGACAAGGCTTTTTGTGCATCTTGGGTGGCATCAAACACTTCAGGTGGATTCAAACACACATCGCAATGCCCACAATCTTCTTCACGTTTTTCACCAAAATAACGAAGCAATACTTTGCGCCGACAAATCGTGGCTTCAGAAAAACCAATCATGGCATTCAACTTGTAATTTTCGATGCGTTTTTGTTGTTCATTGTTGCCCTGCTCAATAAACCGGCGCGATGTGACCATATCTTGCGCACCTGAAAGCAGCAGTGCTTCAGCAGGCATCCCATCGCGCCCTGCCCTGCCTGTTTCTTGATAATATCCCTCAATATTTTTCGGTAAATCATAATGTACCACAAAGCGAATATTGGGTTTATCAATGCCCATACCAAAAGCGACCGTTGCCACCACCACATCAAGCTCATCACGCAAAAAAGATTCCTGAACATGCGCACGCACATCAGCATGAAGCCCTGCATGATATGCCGCCGCTCGAATACCCTGCTGTTGCAACTTATCCGCCACTTCTTGCACACGTTTACGACTAAGCGCATACACAATGCCCGCTACATCTTGATGTTTGCCCATAAACTGGGTCAACTGTTCAAATGGCTTATGTTTTTCCAATACGGTGTAACGAATATTTGGGCGATCAAAGCTGCTGATATAGTGTTCAGCACGCTGCAAAGCCAAGACTTGTATAATATCATCACGTGTTTGTTCATCTGCTGTGGCAGTGAGTGCAATTAAAGGTGTTTGCGGAAAATGCGTTCTAAGCATGGATAAACGTTGGTATTCTGGTCTGAAATCATGCCCCCATTGGGATACACAATGCGCTTCATCAATGGCAAACAGCGCAATATCAATACCTGCCAAACGCTGCAAAAAACCTTCGGACAACAATCGCTCTGGTGCAATATACAACAAGTCAATGGCATGATTATGCAATTGCGCCAGCACTTGCTTGGCATCTTCTGATGATAAAGATGAGTTATAATATGCAGCTTTCACACCATTGGCTTGCAGTGCATCCACTTGGTCTTTCATCAAAGCAATCAATGGCGACACCACAATTGCCACACCATCTCTAATGATAGCAGGTATTTGATAACAAAGTGACTTGCCACCACCTGTCGGCATCAACACAAAACTATCTTTACCCGCAATCAAATCATCAATAATAGCCTGCTGATTCAGGCGGAAATCAGCATAACCAAATGTATCCCGTAAAACCGATAGTGACCTGCTCATTTCGCCCCCTAGACCAAACAGAAACACCTCAACTATGAAGTTCCGCTCTGTATATTCAAGGCATTTAAAACAGGTTATGTATGCATTCGTACCCACATACATAGCAAGTTACCGATTAAGATTACAACTTAGAAATAGCATGGCTCATGCAATATGTTATTCGATGAGCATGTAGCTTATTATTTCTTAATTTCTTCTTCCGCTTTTTCAAGGCTATCTAAACCATGCGTTATCTCTGGGATAGATTTCATGATATGTATCAACGCAAATACAAAAACACCATGATGACTGCCCACTGTTACTACCTCAGCCACATCAATAATCTCATAGCCTGCTGTTAGGGCAACTCTGAACAAGTCCAATTAAAAGTGTTATAGTTTTTTTATCTCACTGAGGGGAGTTACACATGAGGCAATTGAGTTTTTCGGAAGCAGAGTATTTGAACAAAAAGCATGTAACACGGCGCGAACAGTTTCTTAATCGCATGGATGGTCTTATTCCTTGG
>DQSL01000004.1 GCA_015663235.1 Mariprofundaceae bacterium | reverse complement strand
TGGATGAAGTGGGGATTGGTTTTTTGTTTGCACCGCAATGTCATCCCGCCATGAAATATGCAGGGCCAGTGCGCCGCGAATTGGGTGTGCGCTCGGTGTTTAATTTGCTCGGCCCTTTGACCAACCCTGCTGGTGCTGATTATCAAATTTTGGGTGTATTCGGTGAAGAAAAATTAGATTTGGTGGCTGGTGCATTAGCGCAATTGGGAACCAAACGTGCTTTAATCGTACATGGTCGTGATGGTCTGGATGAGATTACCACAACCACAATCACCGATGCCGTATGGGTTGAAGATGGTAATACACATCGCTTTGAAATTGACCCTGCTGCATTTGGTATGCCATATGCCACGCCCCAAGCATTACAAGGCGGTGATGCAGCCTTTAACGCTGAGGTGATGAAACATATCCTTGCAGGCGTACAAGGTGCAGGGCGTGATATTGTGCTGTTAAACAGTGCGGCAGCCTTATGGGTGGCAGGAAAAGTGAAGAGCATCGCTGATGGACTTAGCATTGCGGCTAAAACCATTGATGATGGCAAAGCTACCGCCACATTGAATGCACTGATTAAATTTACAAATAAATGAATCACAAAGACACAAAAGCACAAAGAACAGTTGGACTAATCATACCTTCGTGTCTTGGTGTCTTTGTGGTTATCAAAGGTTATTGATGAGCTCTATTTTAAATGAAATCGCAGCCTACAAACGCGAATGGGTCAAAAGCTGCAAAACCAAGGTCAGCGAGCAGGCTTTATTGTCGCAAGCCAAAGATATTGCGCCCTTGGATTATGCTGGTGCGCTAATCAAGCGCATTGGTGACAAAGACAATGCAGTGATTGCGGAAGTGAAAAAAGCATCACCTTCCAAAGGAATTATCCGTGAAGATTTTAACCCCGTATCCATTGCCACAGCCTATGAGGCAGGTGGTGCAACATGTTTATCTGTGCTTACCGATGTGAAATATTTTCAAGGTGATGACCAATTTGTGCGCGATATCCGTGAAGCCGTAAACATCCCCATTTTACGCAAAGACTTTATGCTAGACCCTTATCAAGTCGTGGAAGCAAGAGCCATGGGCGCAAGCTGCGTTCTACTGATTATGGCGATGATTGAAGACAACTTGGCTCAAGATTTATGTGCAGCCGCTAAAGAGTTAGGGCTTTCAGTATTACCTGAAATACATGATGCCAAAGAATTGGAACGCGCGATGGATTTAGATACCCCTCTTTTAGGTATCAACAATCGCAACCTGCATACTTTTGATATTACGCTGCAAACCACCATTGATTTGTTGGCAGAGATTCCAAACGAGCGAACCACCATCACAGAGTCTGGTATTTTCACCCATGCCGACATTCAAATGATGAATAAACATGATGTGTATGGTTTCCTTGTTGGTGAGTCATTGATGCGTCAAGATGACCCTGGAGCAGCCCTAAAAACACTGCTCGGCAACTAAACCATGCCTCTAGCCAAAGCCCCCCCCTCCATCCTCTCCTACCCCAAATATTGGGCAGGAGCCCATGAAAGCCCTGCTTATCAATTGCCGATGTGCAAAGCCGATATGGACAAGCTTGGCTGGGATAGCTGCGATATTGTGTTGGTCACAGGTGATGCTTATGTTGATTTACCTAGCTTTGGCATGGCAGTCGTTGGCAGAGCTTTGGAAGCGCAAGGCTTTCGCGTGGGCATTATCGCTCAACCCGATTGGAAATCAGCTGAAGAATTTAGAGCGCTCGGTAAACCCAACCTATTTTGGGGGGTGACTGCCGGCAATATGGATTCTATGGTCAACCGCTACACCTCCGAGCGTAAAATTCGCTCTGATGATGCATACACCGTGGGCGATATTGGTGGCAAACGCCCTGATAGAGCGGTCACTGTGTACGCGCAAAGAGTACGTGAAGCGTTCAAAGGTGTGCCTGTGGTAATTGGTGGCATTGAAGCCAGTTTACGCCGCATTGCCCACTATGATTATTGGTCGGACAAAGTGCGCCGCTCGGTGTTAATGGATTCCAAGGCCGATATTTTGGTTTATGGCAATGGCGAGCGACAAATCATTGAGATTGCCCATCGTTTGGCTGCAGGTGAAGCCATTAAAAGCATGAAACATATCCGTGGCACAGCCGTGATGGTCAATGCTGTGCCTGAAGGTTGGCTTGAAATTGATAGCCATGACATCGACACACCCGGTGAGCTGATTCAACATATCAACCCTTATGCAATGAAGGGTGCAGATAACGCATGTGATGAAAAAGAAATCCACAGGAACAGAGAAAAAGTTGCGCCTATTTCTATCTTGGATGTCTCCAAAGGTCGTGATAAAAGTGTAATTCGTATGCCCTCTTATGAGACGGTGGCTGAGGATGAGGTATTGTATGCTCATGCTTCGCGCTTGCTGCATTTGGAGACCAACCCTGGCAATGCAAGGGCGTTGATTCAGCAACATGGCACGCGCCAAGTCTGGATTAATCCACCGCCGATTCCGCTGACAACTGAAGAATTGGATAGTGTGTTTGATTTAGCCTATTCAAGGCTTCCTTATGTGGGCTATGGCGATATCAAAGCCAAAGAAACCAAAATTCCAGCCTATGAAATGATTAAGAACTCCATCAACATCATGCGTGGCTGTTTTGGTGGCTGCACATTCTGCTCCATCACCGAACATGAAGGGCGCATTATTCAAAGCCGCTCGGAAAAGTCGATTCTCAAAGAAGTTGAAGCCATTCGCGATAAAACACCGAATTTCACAGGCGTTATCAGTGATTTGGGCGGACCAACAGCCAATATGTATCGCCTTAAATGCAAATCGGCAGAGATTGAAGCCTCATGCCGCAAACCTTCATGTGTATTCCCAGGTATTTGCAAAAACCTTGGCACAGACCACAACCCATTGATTGAGGTTTACCGCAAAACACGCAAACTCAAAGGCATCAAACGCGTGTTTATCGCATCAGGTTTGCGCTACGACTTGGCAGTAGAGTCACCCGAATATATCAAAGAGTTGGTCACGCATCATGTGGGGGGTTATCTCAAAATCGCCCCTGAACACACCGAAAGTTCACCTTTGGATAAAATGATGAAACCGGGTATTGGTAGCTATGATAAGTTTAGAACATTATTTGAAAAATACTCCAAAGAAGCGGGTAAAAAACAGTATTTAATCCCATATTTTATCGCGGCACACCCGGGCACTACCGATGAGGATATGCTTGGTCTTGCCTTATGGCTCAAACAAAACAATTACAAAGCCGACCAAGTCCAAGCCTTCTTGCCATCACCGATGAGCACCGCCGCTGCCATGTATCGCTCTGGGCGCAACCCACTCAAAGCCATCAGCCGCATCAAACCACGCTATAAAGAAGAAGTGTTTGTACCCAAGCGCAAAAAACAGCGCGATTTACACAAAGCTTTCTTACGTTATCACGATAAAAACAACTGGCCTATGCTTAGAGATGCCTTGAAAAAAATGGGTCGTGCAGACCTCATTGGCAGTGGTGAACATCAATTGATTCCTGCTTATCAATCTGCACCCTTGGGTAGAGGGAAACATAGCACCAGCTTCCGCACCCAACATAATCGCAGTGAGCGCAAACAAACCACACACCGCAAAAAAAGACCCCGCAGAACATAAAGCTTTGCGAGGTCTAAAAGTTATGGGTTTAACTTAGCTTTTACGGCGCATCAATAAACCCAAACCAATCAATGCACTAAACATCATCAATGGTGTGGATAGTTGCCCTGTTACACATTCAAGTCCTTCCTCATCTTCACCGCCACGAGGCGCACCTGCTGCAGGAACAACAGGCGTTGCTCTATCTACCACGATATTTACAGGGCCAGCTAAACCATTCACGGTCACACTACCATTGGCATTAAACACGACACCTGTGGTAACCAAGGTATTGGTCTTTGCTGCTAAATCTACCACATACACTTTATCACCAGCATTCACAGCTTTATTAAAAAAGATAGTTGCTGGAAAGGTGTTTACCGTTGGCGAAACCGCACCTGCAATGGTATGGCCTGCGGCAAGCGTAATACCTGCTTGTGCATAAATATCAGTAATTAACGTTTCCGTGACAATACCTGCACCTGTCACCACAACTTTAGTTGAAGTCGAACTTTCCGCAGCTTTAGCCAAGCTAAATGGTGAAACAGTATTCAAGTTAAAGTTGGTGCTGCCACCACTCACTTCTTGTGCATTGTTAAAACCATCACCGTCACTGTCTGAAAATGCCAAATGTGCACCTGTACGCCATGTGGTTGCCATTGGTAAAACAGCATTGCCTCCTGACGCTGCGCCAGAATGACATGCGCCACACGACACTGCCGCACCATTGCCTAAACCTGAATTTAAGGGTGCAACATAGGATCCCTGCGCATGACCAAAGTTGGGTAATAGTAAAACACTTGAAAGTAAACCGACCTTCATCATTTGTCTTAGCATCTTAACTTTCCACACCTTGGTTTACTTTTTTTCGGCGCGCAAAAAATCCCAATGACAATAATGCAAATACCATCATCAATGGTGTCGTAACCGAAGATGTTACGCACCCAGTTACTGACGCTACCTGCGTGTTCGTTGGCAACGCTGCGACAACGGGTACAGAGCGAATAACAACATAACCTACAGGAAAGCCACCTGCTGGTGGGTTGATAACTTGTAGCCCTCCATCGACAGTAGCCATCCAATCTGCAGTTCCAGCGATCGTTTCAACACCCGCTGCATCTACCGTATAAACTGTATCCGTTGAGCTTACACCACCAGCTTTAAAGTAAATGGTATCCACTTGATTCAGGGTAACTTTGATACCACCTAATATTTCTTTGCCTACACCCGCAAGACCATTCGGGTCTGCAAATGCCGCAGATACTGCTGCTATATCCGCAAGTGTTTTAATAAGAGTTGTAACAGCATTCACTCCAGTTGCCTTAGTAAAAGGTGATGTTGCAGCAACATTGAACTCTACTGTCGCAGCATTCACTTCAAACTTATTGATATACCCATCACCATCACTATCTGATGTGGCAATCAGCGTAAAATCATTGGCTGCCCGTGCCGCCCGATAAGTATTTGCCATTGGCCTCGTTGCAGAACTAGTTGAACCGCCATCAGTATGGCACGCGTTACAAGATACACTTGCACCATTACCCAGCATTTGATTCACTGTGCTCTCAAAACCTGAGCTAGCTGAAGCAGGCGATGAAAGCCCTGTAAAAAGTCCTGCCACTGCTAAACTTGTCAGTATTTTCTTGTTCATGTTATTCCTCCATGAATATGTAAAACGAATTGAAAAAAAAGCCCCTTGAAATATATTTATTCCAAGAGGCTTGATATTACATA
>DQSL01000050.1 GCA_015663235.1 Mariprofundaceae bacterium | reverse complement strand
GCCCCTTTATACGCAACAAATCTTTCATCAATTGTTCGTAAGCACAGCTACGAACAATTTCTTCAATATGCGTTGCAAACAAAGTTTCGGCGCAATCATCACGACGATTTATGAATAATGCGGGTTAGGAAGGTTAGGTTAGTGCTTTCGATGTTATTTTAGTAAATCGTCATTGCTGACATGCGTCCACTTGCTGAGTGGACGGTCGATGTATTGAAAATGTTCATTGGTGAAACTACCTTGAATGCAAGTCACCCGATAAAAGCGGCTGTTGGGTTGTTTGTCACCAATAGCGGTATTGAAGGTGACAGGCCCAGTTAGATAATACACACCTTGGTCAACCCTGCGATTTTGGATGTTATCCACGATAATAGCTATGGTTTCCTTCAAAATCGGGTGGTTGGGTGCTGCGGCAATCAGATAATTGGTGTAATGCTGCTTGTTAACCAAAAACAACTCATCATCTTCAGCTTTGATAAGCCAAGCCAATGGCCAAACAAGGTGGGCATCAATATCCATATACACGCCGCCTTCTTTCCACAACACAAACATGCGCCATACATCCGCTTGGGCTGCGCCATTGGTCAGTTGTTTGTAGGCAGTTACGATTTCAGGGGAAGCGTTGGCTTCCAAATATTCAAGCCGCGCTTCAGTGCTGACATAGCGGTAGTCGTAAGACAATGACATCAAACGATTGAACAAGTAGTTAATATATACAGGAAAAGAAGCTTTGTTGGTGAAGTTGGTTTGCCAAATCACTTTGGGAATTTTCTGTTGTTTTTTCGATTTGCACTTGGCAGGGCTGTGGTCAGGAATGGTAAAACGATAGTTGGGCAACACCGCATGGAAAACATAGCTAAATGCCTTAATCAATGCGCCAAAAATTTTAATCAGCCGATTAGCAACGACAATATGAACAGACATATATATATGCTCCCCAAGTAAATACAGCCCAACCCTATCGCGGGTGAATCAAAAGCCAATGTTAGCGTGATTCGCCTAAAACCCGGCTTTATTGGACATAGCAGAAGCAGAAGAAACATCACATTGCAAGGCTTGACAGCTACGCCATTAAGCGAAGTATGGTGAGGTGCGTTATATTTAAAAAGGCGGAAATGATGGTGATAAACAGCATTTACAATGATATAAAACAGAAAACATTCGTATCCTCAGCTAAGGATATTTTGTCATGCAGTTAATTGGGCGGTTTCGCAATGCTGGTTATGAAGCTGTTGCAGACAGTGTGATGGACTTTTTTGAGCGACGCAAAGATTTACAACGACCAGGTATTGCTTTTGGTGCTGGTGGCAGCAATGCAGAGCCAGCCAAGACTTCAACGGACATTAGCCTTGTGTCGATAAGTCATGCTGACCCTGAATCCTTTGCGCTTTCAGATATGATTGTGCGGGGTGTGACCGCAGGTTTGGAGCAATACTTACAAGAGCGACCTTTGTTTCGTAAGGTTTGCCCAGAGCAAGAGTTGTTTGTGATGCCAATATTCAATTTACAACGTTATGCGCCGAGTGAAGGTTTCAAACAATGGCATTGCGATTGGACGATAAGCGATGAAGCCACCGAACCTGCGCATCGTGTATTGGCATGGATTCTCTACTGCGATTCTGTGGATGAGGCTGGCACGGAGTTTCATTGGCAAGAGCATCATGAAGAAGCAGAGCGGGGCAAGTTAGTCATTTTCCCAGCTTCTCCCTCACATATTCATCGCGGACGGGTGAATAACGAGCTTAGCAAAACTATCGCCACGGGCTGGATTAACGCTGGTTCGCGCGAGACTTTCTTGAAACGTTTGACTAACTCTTAACCTTGGTAAGCTCTAATTAATCAACCAAGGAAATAAGTAGTATTGCGGTTGTTAACTCGTTCCTATTTCTTTACACCGAACAATATAATATAAGTGGAGGCAGTATGCCGCCCACGATTTAAATTTCTAAGGCATGGTTGCCTTTGGTGTTGAATACTAAGGTTCAGACAAGGGTAATATATCATTTTACCCAGCCATGACAGGAATCATAATCTTACGTTTGTTTAGCGTGGTGATTTTATGCACCAGCGTCTCTGCCATGGCTTTATAAATAGCTGCTTCTTTGGAGTCTGGGTTTGCAGCCACCACGGGTGTACCTGCATCGCCATTCTCACGAATTGCCATGTTGAGTGGTACTTGGGCAATCACGTCTGTTTTGAACTCTTTGCTCAAAACTTTCGCACCGCCTTGGTCAAAAATGTGTGATTCACCATTGCAATGCGGGCAGATGAATACGCTCATGTTTTCGACAATACCAAGTGTAGGCACATGTACCTTATCAAACATTTGAATGCCTTTTTTACAATCAATCAGGGCAATGTCTTGTGGGGTGGTGACGACCACAGCACCCGTGACGGGTACGGTTTGTGAAAGCGTAAGTTGCGCATCTCCTGTGCCCGGTGGCATGTCGATAATCAATACATCAAGTTCGCCCCATGCTACATCTTGAAGTAATTGTTTAAGCGCACCAGCAACCATTGGCCCGCGCCAAATCATGGCTTGGTCATCAGGCACTAGAAAACCGATGGACATCACTTTGACACCAAAGTTTTCAAGCGGATAAAGAGTTTTACTGGCTGTGTCGACTTCAGGTTTGCGACCTTTAAGCCCCATCATGTTGGGCATGGATGGTCCATAAATATCAGCATCCAATAAGCCGACTTTTTGCCCGTTTTGTGCCATAGCTACGGCTAAATTGGCAGCCGTGGTTGATTTGCCTACACCACCTTTGCCTGATGCCACGGCAATGATACTTTTGATGCCTTTGATGGGTTGTTTTGCGTTGGGGTCAATTTGTTTTGTGCCGCATTCTGCCATGTTATGATTTTCCTTTGAATAATTCTTGAATTCCGCCGATAGCGCCAAGTGTAGCCGTGGCATCCATAGGCATAAAGATTGTTTTATCACCTGCGGTTTGTGCGCCGATATGGTTCATGGTTTCGAGATAGCGCACCGCAAGTAAATACTGGCTAAACTCATCACCCAAGGCCTCTTTGAGTTTGTTCAAAGCTTCTTTTTCGCCGTCTGCCTCTAAAACACGCGCAGTGCGATTGCCTTCTGCCACCAACACCGCAGAAGCCTTTTCACCTTCGGCTTTGAGAATAGCAGCTTTACGCAAGCCTTCGGCTTCTAGAATCGCAGCCCGTTTATCGCGCTCTGCACGCATTTGTTTTTCCATGGCAGCTTGAATTTCACCAGGCACTTCCAAATCTTGAATCTCAACACGTTTGACCTTGGCTCCCCAATCATCCGCCGCTTCATCAAGGATTAATTGCAAGCGTGAGTTGATTTGTTCGCGTGAAGACAATGTTTTGTCCAATTCCATTTCACCCACCAAACTTCTGAGCGTGGTTTGGGTCAGTTTTTCAATGGCATTGGGCAGATTAGCAATGCGATATACGGCATCATGCGGATTAGTGATTTCAATGTAGAGCAGGGCATTGATGTGTACGCTAACATTATCTTTGGTAAACACCGTTTGTGATGGCATGTCGAGCACGGTTTCACGAATATCAATGCGGGCAGTGGCGGCAAGGTGCGTATTATATAGATTATCATTTGATTCACCCAATAAACGACCTAGCGCACTATCCGAGGGTGCTTTTTTCCAAATAAATTCACGTGGCTTATCAACAAAGGGAATAATGAAATTGATGCCCGCTTCAAGGGTATGCACATAATTACCAAAGCGTTCAATGACCATACGCTCCGAGCTGCGAATCACCACAATGCCCTTGAAAATAAAGGCGATCACCACGGCGGCTAAAAATAGGGTGAGGACTAATCCAGTGTCTAACATATATACTCCAGTGTTTCTTTTAATTTTTCCGTCATTCCCTCGCAGGAGGGAATCCATCTATTTAAAGGTAAGTGGCTCAATGGATACCCGCATTCGCGAGCATGACGTTTGTGCTGTGAGCCGCTTACGTGTTGTCCAAAGCTTTAACGGTTAGCGTGCTGCCATCCACTTCAATGATTTCAGCCATGTTGCCTTTTTCAATCGTATCTTCGGACTTGGCTTGCCATAACACACCTTTGTATTTCACCCTGCCTTGGGTGTGGGTGGTTTCAATGACTTGGACTTGCTGCCCAATCATGTGGGTGGTGCCATCGGTGTTGGCGACTTCTTTCTTTTTGCGAAAAGAGAGCAATAACATGTAAGTGAGGGCGGATGCAATGGCGAAAATGAAAAGTTGCGCGGTTAAATCAGGTGTTGCCCACCATGTAGCAATCGACGTTAAAGCTGCACCACCAGCAAGGGCAAGCAAGAAATATGTGCCACTCATCATTTCAACAATAAGTATCACAAATGCGATGATTAACCAGATATGCCAATGTTCAATCATTTCCATGTTTACTCCCTTGTAGACAGCTTTGCTGAAATGTGGGCGTTTTATGTCGGGATAGCAAGCCTAAAAATTCATGGTTATTTGTGTTGTTGTTTATATGCTTGGCATTGTGAAAGTTCTCATTGTGAAATTATCCGCCTTTGGCGACATCATTCATGCGCTTCCAGCCTTGAACGATGTGTTGGCGCGCCCTGAAGTGGACGAAGTGCATTGGTTGGTGGATAGCCGTTTTGCCTTTGTGACAGAAGTATTGCCACCCCAAGTGAAAGTGCATCACATTGCTTTGAAGGGCGAACACCCTTTGCGCGAAATTCGCAGGGTTGTGAAAGAACTACGCGCCGAAAAATTTGATTTGGCTTTGGATTTTCAAGGTTTAATCAAATCATCACTGTTGGCACGATTGATTTGTCCCAAGGTGTATGGTTTTGATGCCAAGGTGATTCGTGAAAAACCTGCATCATGGTTTGAAACATCCACAGCATCACACCCAGATGAAATCAATATTGTGCAACAAGTACGCAGGGTGGCGCAATCGCCTTGGTTATCGGCTGCAGATGTGAATAAACCTATAACTTACAAGCCGCCGCAAGTGCATCAATCATTTGATGTGGTTTTACCTCAAGCTTTGGATACATTAAAACCTTGGGTGGTGTTTAATTTGGGTGGCTCTTTCGCCACCAAAGAATTGCCAGATAATACCTGGTTGCAAGTTGGGCAAGCTTTAAAAGAAAAGGGTTATGCTATCGTATTTTGTTGGGGAAATGCCAAAGAACAAACCAAAGCCAAACAATTGAATGAAGCAGGTTTGGGTTATGTGTTGCCCAAACGTTTGTCTACACCTGAATTATGTACCTTTTTCAAGCAAAGCTTTGCCGTGATTGCCGCAGACACAGGTGTTTTGCATTTGGCAGCAGCTTTGGGCACACCAAGCATCAGTTTTTGGGGTCCGACACCGCGCGAACGTAATGCGCCACATGGTGAAATGGACTTTCATGTGGAGTCCAGCCCTGATTGTGGGCCGTGCATTCAAAAGACCTGTGATAACTTTATTTGCATGGATATGATTCAATCTGCTGCTATTGTGCAGTGTATTGAAGAGATTGAGGCTAAAATATGATGAAATTTAAGTGGTATGTTTTACTTTTAACTGCGGCGTTGTGGTCGCTTCCTGCATCGGCTGCGACCAACGATTGTTTCCCTTTTGTGGGTGAAAAATACAAGTTTGATGTGGGCTGGGAATTTGTAAATGCAGGCACTGCGGAAATCAGTATCACCAAACAAGGTGCTGACGGTTACCGTGTTCACAACTTTGCGCGCACCAATGGATTTATTGATTTGTTTAAACGGGTGCGTGACACACTGGTTTCGGAAGGTTTGTGTATTGATGGAAAAATGCAAAGCACACTCTTCACCACTGACCAAGTTGAGCGTGACTACAAAGCAACCAAACATGTGAAGTATTTATACAAAGAACATAAAGTTGAATTTACCAAAAATGGTAAAACCAAGATGTTTGATGTGCCAGCGGGTCACTTGAATGTGATTGATGCTTTTTATTTAACGCGGATGAACCCGCCAAGCAAAGGCAAACCTTTATCCATTCCAGTGTTTGATTCGGAAAAGAAATATGACGTGACGGTAAAACTACTGAAGCGCGAACGAATTAAAGCACCGTGGGGCAAGTGGGTGGATTGTTTGGTGATTCAACCTGAACTAAAAACGGAAGGCGTGTTTACCAGTGTTGGCGTGATTAAAATTTGGCTAACCAATGATGCGCGGCGCATTCCACTTAAAATTACTGCAAAATTAAAAATTGGACGTATTGTTGTGCGCCTAACGGAGTATTCTAAAACATGACAGCGATTAAAAGCAAACCACTAAGCCCATACCAAGCATTCTTTTTCTTGCATAGACCACGCCTGACAGGCGTGGCAGCACTTGTTGTTATCTTTTTAGCTCAGCCAACATTGGAATCATTATGTTTGGGTACAATATTTGTATTTTTGGGTGAATCGGGACGCACTTGGGCTTTGGGTTATATTGAAAAAGATGCAGAATTGGCAACTTCGGGGCCATACGCTTTCACACGAAACCCCTTGTATGTATTTAATACGATGATGTTTATTGGCTTTTGTGTGATGGGCAACAACCTTGTTCCTGCCTTGATAGCATCTGTAATTTTCATTTGGATCTATATCGTTGTTATTAGTGTTGAAGCAGAGCGCATGGTCGACTTGTTTGGCGAGTCGTATGCCAAATGGTCTGAGCATGTGCCATTATTTTTCCCGCGTTTCACGCCTTGGAAAGATAGGGTGCGCAAAGCATATTCTTTTGCCTTGATGTTAGGGCATGAAGAGCCCAAACATTGGGGTGGCGCTGTGGTGGGCTTAGCTATTTTTTATGGTATTTATTACTTTCAACAGTCGTAGTGATTGAGAAAGTGGGAAAAGTGTTTCACACAAAAAAAATGAGAAAACTCTTCTTTTTCTTTCTTCTTTTTCTTGCAGTTTTTTTATCTTGGGAACAAGTTGAGAAACGTCTGCCATGGTCACCTATTGTTTGGACACCCATATTTGAAGACGTAAACAAAGCTCCATTATACCGTGAGCAACTTATCCCCAATGCCAACCAAAATTCGACGCATAGTGTGAGCGCTACTGTATTACCATCGGGTGATTTGATTGCTTTTTGGTTTGGTGGTTCAAGAGAAGGCGCAAAAGATGTGC
>DQSL01000157.1 GCA_015663235.1 Mariprofundaceae bacterium | reverse complement strand
GCGAGAAAGACTAAAAACGTTGCAACCCATTGCCCATTACCGACAAGCGCATCGCCATGTTCGCTGTCGAGCAGCAAAAAGGTAGGCACACCAATGATTAAAAAGAGTATCGAACGAATCGTCTCTTTATGGGCGGGTAAGTTTTTTATCATTTGAATTCTTGCATGGAGTAGCGGTTGTTTGCGGTAATATCATTGTAGGTGAATGACGTTTTTTGTCCTGAATAGATGCTATCCTTAAGCCAAGTTTCTTCACTGCTTATTTCCTCTTGTTTCACAGCTTTGCTCCACACACCTTTTTTAGACTTTCCATGGTTATCCGTGTAAACATAATCAGCCAGCCAGCGATAGCCGCGTTCTTTCAAAGCATCCTTTTTATCAAAAGGTGCACCCACCGCAAAATAGCGGCGGCTTTCTTCTCTAGCATGGTTGAGTAACTCTGCCATAGCAAGTTTCCCTGACTCAGGCAAAGTTTTGCTGAGCAAGTGTAATGTCGCTTCTGCATCATTAACCGCGCGATGACCTTCAAAGAAATAACCCAGTTTATAAGCAATGTAATCGAGTTTTAAACTTGCGATATTTTCATGTTGCCAATCAATATCGTTGAATGTGCAAGCCCAATTTTTATCGGTGACTTGGGGAAACCTGCGTTCAAACATGGGTCTATCAAAGCCTGCGTTGTGGGCAATGATAAGGTCTGCCTTATTTACCCATTGCAAAATTGTAGCTTCATCCAAAACTTTATCGGTGAGCATATCATCGGTGATACCCGTAACCTGTTTTACAATATCACTTAATGGTTCTTTGGGGTCTTCAAAACCTGCAAAACGATGCACAATCGAATAAATATTGCCCGTGCCTGCATCGTATTCAAAAACCACGAAACCCAGCTCAATAATTTTATCTTTTGTGGTGTCCAAACCTGTGGTTTCTGTGTCCAGCACAACACCCAATCTTACGGTTTGTGGGCTGCCTTGCTGATACGCATCAGGGGCTTGCAGCTTTTCTAAGACTTTATACAGCCCATCTTTTTCTAACGATTGAATCATGCCTTGGTTATTCATGGGCTCGTCCTTAAGGTTGTAGAGAGTAGGGGTAATAAGCTGCCATCATTGCGTGGCTTAAAGCCTTGTAGGCGCTTGTTGGACACCGCAACTACGGCATCATACCAAAGCGGGATATACACTTGGTCTTTTGCCATTTGCTGTTGCACCTTGGCATACAAAGCTTTGCGCTCATTTAAATCTTGGCTGCTTGCTGCGGTATCAAGCCAAACATCGACTTGCGCATTGCTATATCGCCCGCGATTTGCACCTTTGGGCGGCTGCATGTCGGTGTGTAGAATCCAACGGTAAATATCGGGGTCGGTAATACCCACCCAAGACAATGAAAACACCTGAAAATCACCACGTTTGATGCGCGCATAAAAGCCGCCCCATTCCAATGATTCAATGGACACATTCACGCCGACTTTTTGCCATGCATCGGCAATGGCTGTCACCAGTCGTAAGCGGGTGGGGTTGGTGCTGGTACGGTAGTTGATGGCAAAGCGAATACCATCATCTTTACGCGGGAAACCAGCGTCATCAAGTAGTTTTTCAGCTTGAATAGGGTCAAAGGGTGTGATGGGAATGTTTGCGGCTGCCCAATGATTGGGTGTTAAGATGGTTTCACCAAGCGTAGGCAAATCAGCAAACAATGCTTGTTTCAACAATTTTCTATCCAGTGCCAAAGCTAAAGCTTGGCGAACTTTCACATGTTTAAGTATAGCATCCTGCATATTCAAACCCAAATAGGAGAAGGTGGTGGATGGTTGGCTGCTGATGCTGATGTTGTCTTGTTTTTTTAGCCAAGGAAGTAGGTGGGGCGGCAAATCATTTTGTGTAAAATCAATTTCATTGCGCACCAATTTCAAAACACGGGTTACAGGGTCTTTGATGGGCAGGATTTCAATGGCTTGAATGGATGTATTGTCAGGTTTGGCGCGAATAAGCTTGAGCGTGTTGTTCCACGTGTCTAATTTAAAAACACCGCAGCCCATGTTTTGTTTGGCTTGGTGCGGTTTACTGGCTTCATCGGCTGGCAAAATGCCAAGGTTTAAGCGGGTGAGCAGGGATGCGTCAGGTTTATTCAAGCTCAGGGTAAGTTGATGCGAATTGTTTACTGTGATGTGTTCAATGGCTGTAAAACCAGCTTTGAGCGGGCTATTTAAATCCTTGTTTAACACACCGTAAATCGTGGCTGCGACATCATTTGCGGTCACTGCTTGCCCGTTGTGGAATGTCATATCATCACGCAAATGAAACACCCAAGTATAAACATCTGTTTGTTGCCATGATGTGGCGAGACTTGGTTTAGGCAGGAAATCTTCACCCAGTTGCACCAAACCACAATGTATCAGCTCTTGCACGCGATGCGATGCAGCATCGGTGGCAAATCTAGGGTCTAAACTGATGGGCGCAGATGCAAGCCCAATACGCAAAGTATGGTTTTCGGGCTGGTCTTGACTGCAAGCAGATACAAACAGCAATAGTATTACCGCATAAAATTTCATGGTTGCCATAAGCTTAATACTTCCACATGCCCAGTGTAGGGGAATAAATCCAAAGGGCGCAAAGCTTTGAGTTTAAAGCCTGCATCGGCTAACGCTTTGGCATCACGCGCACCTGCTGCTACATCACAATTGACCATGATGATTTGTTTGGGAAAGAGTTTATTGATGTTTTGGCAAATGCGTTTTGCACCTTTGCGTGGCGGGTCGAGAATCAGGGTGTCTGCACCAATAAATGGTTCATAACTAAAGGAATCAAACAAGTCTTGAACTTGGTATGTGGCATCCACTTGCAGGCGTTTGGCGTTGTTGTTCGCAGCTTTGATGCTGGCAGGATTAAGCTCTGCACCCACCACTTGTTTGCCTGTTGCCGCAAGAGGTAAGGATAAGTTGCCGCAGCCTGAAAATAAATCGACAATACGTTGAGAACTTTGCGACCACGCAAGAATTTGTGAAACCAATGATTGGTTGCCTGCTGCATGACCTTGGACAAAATCGTTCGCTCCAATTTCGATACCTATTTTTTGATTATTTTGCTTGCTAGGCAGTTGAATCTGGTCAAACAGTGATTGAATCGGTTTATGCAAGGCTTTGATGGAAGGTGTGTTCAATTTCCGCCACCACCATTGTTGTTTGGCTTGTACAGGTGGGGTAAAATCTGTGGCTACATCTTGTTCAGATTCCAAAATGATATGTGTGCCATTGCTAAGTTCCACCGCTTGAATGCTTTGTATGCTTTCAGGCAAGTTCATTGTTTCTAGCGTGTTGCGCAAGGCATCCAAGTTTTGTGTAATCGCTATGCAGGTCTCAGTATGCACAATGTCATGGCTAAAACGCTGGCGAAAGCCAAGCTTACCCTTATCCATAAACCAACGCACCCGCCTGCGCCCTGCATGTTTCTTTGTCTGGGGTTGTATCGGTATGACTTTTGTTGTCTCTGTGATAAACATCTGAAAGGCATCAACCACCCATGATGTTTTTAAATCGGCTTGGTTTTGAGTGTGCATGGCTTGCAAAGCGCAACCACCACAGTCGAGTG
Organism: Mariprofundaceae bacterium; assembly: GCA_015663235.1. Taxonomy (GTDB): domain Bacteria; phylum Pseudomonadota; class Zetaproteobacteria; order Mariprofundales; family Mariprofundaceae; genus Ghiorsea. The sequence continues at coordinate 4,243 of DQSL01000157.1, read as the reverse complement.
CGACAGGGCAAGGCGGAGAAACACGACCTTTTGCAGGGGTGATAACTTCGACCAATTTACCACGCAAAACACCACGTTTTTTATCAGTGACTTGATAAGTGATGCTATCACCAGCTGCCGTATTGGGAATAAAGATGGTTTGCCCTTCATGGCGAATTAAACCATCACCACCATGCACTACTTTTTCAACCATACCTTGGATTGTACCATTCAGGGTTTCAGGCATGGTTATTTGTATAAGTCGATAGGACCAATGGTGATAGGTTCTTTGGTTTTGAATTTGATGCGCACGCCTTCAATAGATGGATAGTCTTTCTTAAATGATTTGAGGGTGACGGCAATGTCTACATCATCATCCTTGCGCTTAAATATTTTTTTCCACTTGCGTTTGCCTTCGGGTTTAACTTCGAGTTGCACGAAGCCATGTGTAAAGTCCAACCTACCAACACTGGCTTTGTGAATAACGATGCGAGAAAGAGACACAGGTTTATCGAATAAAATCGTGCTTTCGCCACGTTTAAACGAAGATAGCCAGCTTTTTTCTGCTAAACTCGGATAAAACAAGTGAGAACCACCACGAAATTCATGTTTTTTACTGGCATCGACTTTGCTTTTATCTGAACGTTTTACGGTATGTTTTGCAGAGAAGGTGATGGGGCGAATCACGCGCCTTTTGGGTTTGCTTTTGGGTTTAGGTGTCACTTTTGCTTTTATTTTTTCTTGAACTTTCTTTTCGGCTACTGCTTTGGCCTTTTCAGCCGCAGCGGTTATGATTGTTTTTGCCGCTTTTTCTTTTGCATCCTTTTCCTTTTGTTGTGCAACCAACACCGCTTGGTCAATCGCAGCCTGAGCTTCTATAGCTTTTTCTTTCTCAGCTTGGACTTGGCTTAGAGTAATGAGCTTTCCTTGGGTGGATTTTGTTTGTTTGGCGGTTTCTTCAGCCATACCCAAAACGCTGATGGAAGAGATGCCAAGTACAATAAAAACAAGGGCAACCATGGATAAGTCGGCATGTGACTTTTTGATATTAGGCACAAGGTTTGTTAAAAGTTTTCGCCAGCGAAATTGACCATAACTAAACCATTGTTTGGCAATTTGGTGGTTGGTTAAAGATGTTGAAGATGTTTTTAGGACTGTGTTTTTGCTTTTTATCGCGGTTGCTTTAGACGTCTTCTTGGGTGAGGCGAGAAAGTGCAATTGCTCTAACATGGTTTCAATGCTTTCGCGGACAGCAGCAGCATTTTCGGGGCGGTGTAGCTTGTTTTTTTCCAGTAGTTTTAGGATAAGGTTGGATAATGGAATAGGGATGCTTGCATCAAGGTCATGGGGTTTGGGGGCAGGCTCGCGCACTTGTTTTTCCATGATCTCAAACTCACCACCACTGCCCGTTGCATCAAAAGGAAGTTTGCCCAATAACATATAAAATAAAAGGATTCCAAAGGCGTAGAGGTCAGTGCGGGCATCAATGGGGTTGTTAAGGATTTGTTCGGGAGCCATATAACGAAAAGAGCCAACCGTTGCCCCGCTTTGCGTTAAATCATCGCCGCCTTCTTCGGGTTTTGCCAATCCGAAATCCAGCAATTTCACTTCACCCTTATTGGAAATTAAGACGTTTGCTGGTTTTAAGTCACGGTGAACCATGCCAAATTCATGGGCTGCTTCTAAACCTTTGAGGATTTCAACCGCTATTTTCAGCTTCTTTTTGATAGATAAACTGGTGTCTTTACGCAAAAAAGCCTTTAAATCATGCCCATTCACGACTTCCATGACCAATGCCATATAGGTATCGTCTTCATAAAGTGAAAGTAAGGTGACAATATTGGGATGCATGAGTTTGGCGTGCATACGTGCTTCACGGCGAAAGCGTTGTTTTAGGTTTTCATGGGTGAGCAGGTGAGGGTGAAGCACTTTGATGGCAACAGGGCGACCAAGGTTTTCATCGGTTGCCAAATAAACAATGCCCATTCCGCCTTGACCAAGACGCGATTCAATGGTGTAAGAACCAAGACGGGTTAAGTCTGGAGCATTACCCAAAACAATGTTTTCCTCGTCTTTATCTTCGCTCAAGTATTATCCTTTTATCCATTCTGTTTTTCAGCTTTTATAAAGAAGCGTTTGCAGATTCTTGGTATTCACAAGGTAAAGTCAAGCGAGCTAGGTCACGAAAGCTGTTTTTTTATCTTTTGCTGTAGCGGGGCATGGTGGGCATGGCAAATGCACACAGCCAAAGCATCTGCTGCATCTTCGGGCAGTGGCATGGGTGGTTTTAGTAGAATCTTAATCATGTGCTGAACCTGTGCTTTGTCGGCGCGACCATGCCCAACAACGGCTTGTTTAATGGCTGTGGGGCTATATGTGCCAACATGAAGCTTGCCGTTGCAGCAGGCGGCAATGAGTGCGCCTCTTGCTTGCCCAAGCTTGAGCGCGGAGGATACATTTTTGGAGACAAATACATCTTCAATGGCAGCCATTGTGGGTTTAAAAGTATGGATAATCTTAGATAGTTCGCGGAACAATATACCCAAGCGGTCGGTGAATTCTCCAGTGCCGCATTGAATCACACTATGATGAACATGTCGGATTCGATTACCCTGAACGTCAATGATGCCAACACCTGTTTTACGAGAGCCAGGGTCAATACCTAAAATACGAATGATTGAGTTCATGAAGTTAGGCAGATATTTTCAAGCTCACGAATGAGTTTTTTGCGCCCAAAAATTAAGCGAAAGGTATTGCCATCATTGATGCGCCATATCCATGCCGCACGAATGCCTGAAAAGAGTAAGCAGCGAATTTTTTCCTTATTGGCAGGTGTTAAGTGTTCGGTTTTACCGCGCACAATCACTTGTGGTGTCATTTGGCTGACTGTTTCACCGTAGAGCTGAGCAATGGCTGATATAATATTGCCGTGGTAAGGGTCATTGAAATACTTAATTTGCCTTTCAACACGTTGTAAACCTTGGGCGATGTGTTCTAAGTGTCGGGGCTGTTTGGCGAGTTTTTTTTCAAGGGCGATGAGGGCAGTGCCTAATGTTAAAATACCTTTGGCATGGGCAATATTTTGCCCTTGCAATAAACGTTTGGCTTGAACAGCACCTGCATAAAAAGTTCGGTCACCAAGGTAGGTAGGGTCAAAAAAAGCATCCATACAGCAAGCAAATCTAGGATGCTCCAGCTTGCCTTCATGGGCAATGCTTTCAATCAGACTGGTTGTTTGGGTGAGTGCCGCCAAGGCAAGTGCGCGTTGTTTTTCTCGTTGCTGTTTAGAATTTAGGTTATGCTGCGCATGGCTCATGAGGGCGATTGTGACGTGACTTTAGCGTTGCCACAAGTATGAATAATGGGAAGTGAAGATGTCTGATTTTTTTACGCGAGTACGCGCCTGCTTGATTGCATCGGATGTGGATGAAAAATTAAGTATGGTGCATGGTTTAGCCAAAGATGTTCACCTTGGAAAAGTTGTTATACAGCAAGCCTTACCACACTTTTCTTTGCCTTTGTCCAGCGCGAGCAATGGCTGCCCTGAAAAACCAGAGTTGGTGGGTGCTTTGAAAGTTTCCAAACGTGGTTTTGGTAGCATTGAAGGGCGCGCAGTGATGATTCATGCCATTGCCCACATTGAATTTAACGCGATTAACCTTGCTTTGGATGCAGTACAGCGATTTCCTGATATGCCAGAGAATTATTATGCAGACTGGCTAAGTGTTGCCGATGAAGAAGCGTATCATTTCGAGCTTATTCGAGCTCATTTGCGTTTTCTGGGTGCAGATTATGGCGACTATCCAGCGCATCAAGGTTTATGGGAAATGGCAGAAAAGACAGCGCATGATGTGTTGGAGCGCATGGCACTTGTGCCGCGTGTTTTAGAGGCGAGAGGTTTGGATGTTACCCCTGCCATTCAAGAGAAATTGCGCCAAGCAGGGGATAAACATGCTGCCACAATCCTGGACATTATTTTTGCTGATGAAATTGGGCATGTGGAAGTAGGCACACGTTGGTTTCATTACTTATGCAAGAAGGCGAAAAAGAAGCCTGATGACACTTTCTTTGCTTTGGTAGACAAACACTTTCCCAAAGGTATTTATGGACCGTATAATGTGGATGCACGCGAAGAAGCAGGGTTTTCCGCCAATGAAATTGAAATCCTATTGCAAGGCAAGTTGAAGAAGGTGACTTAGGGTTGGTTTAAAGCATTAAATTTTGCGAGAACTTTTTCAACATAACGTATTGTTTCTGGGTAGTT
>DQSL01000076.1 GCA_015663235.1 Mariprofundaceae bacterium | reverse complement strand
TGCCGCCATGCGCACTGCCACACCGTGTTCAACTTGCTCTAAAATTAGACTTTTCATGGAGTCTGCCACGTCTGTTGCGATTTCCACACCGCGATTCATCGGGCCTGGATGCATGACCATGCAATGGTCGCCTGCTGCTTTGAGGCGTTTCATGTTTAAGCCGTATGTTTCATGGTATTCACGAATCGAGGGGAAATAACAATTGGTGGTTAATCGCTCGGTTTGTACACGCAGCATGTATAAAATATCTGTGCCCTTGAGTGCGGCATCAAAATCATGGAACACTTCACAACCATAGTTTTCGACAAAAGCAGGTAATAATGTTTTCGGGGCAACAATGCGTACGTGATAACCCATGATTTTAGCTGCCAACATATGTGACCGTGCTACCCGTGAATGGGTAATGTCGCCGACAATGGTCATGATTTTACCTGTAACATCACCCATACTGCGTTTGAGTGTGAGTAAATCTGTTAAAATCTGTGTTGGGTGCTCATGCGAACCATCACCTGCATTAATCAGTGCGGTATCTTCTAAAAATTCCGATAAAAATTCACATGTGCCTGCCACAGAATGTCGAATGACCAAGACATGCGGCTGCATGGCAGCAAGGGTTTGCCCTGTATCCAAAAGACTTTCACCTTTTTTAGTCGCCGATGTAGAAGCAGAGATATTGATGACATCTGCGGACAATCGTTTACCCGCAATTTCAAAGCTGGTGCGGGTGCGGGTGGAGTTTTCAAAGAACAGGTTGATGACTGTGCGCCCGCGAAGCGTGGTGTCTTTTTTAATGCTGCGGCTGTTGATGTCGATAAAATCATCGCCCAAGTCCACCAAGGATGTGATTTGTTCTCGGCTTAGGTCGCCGATGCCGAATAAATGTTTGAGTCCAAATAAAGGTTTAGGCATGTTGTTTCTCCGTTAAGGATTTGTTGGCGGCAATAAAGTCTTCTAAAAACACGGCGGCAGCGGTTTGGTCAAGTTTGGCACGCACTTTTTTCTCATTCAAACCTTGGGCAAACAGGCGTTCTTTGGCTGTCCACGTTGAAAGGCGTTCATCTTGAAAAAGTATGGGTAAGTCTGTGGTTTTTGACAGTTGCGCCGCAGCTTTTCGGCAATCTTCTGCCTGACTACCTTCTGTACCATCCATGTTTTTCGGTAAACCAACCACCAACGCTTTGATGCCATATTCAACCACCAGTTTGTTCACTTGGCGTGGCCAGCCTTGGTCATTGCGGAATAAACATGTCACGCCTCGGCATGAGTAGCCAAGTCGGTCGGAAACGGCAATGCCAATACGTTTGCCACCTATATCCAGTGCGAGAAGAGGCAGTGAAACCTCAGAAGTTGAGCAAGATTTGTTGTTCATTAAAACCCAATTCTAGCAGCGTTTCGGTGCATGCGTCCACCATCACATTCATACCCGCCAAACACACCACCGTATTGTCAGGGGTTGGCGCATCTTCTTGCAGCGCATGTTGCACATAACCCACAGGCCCATGCCAATCATCATGCCCTGTCGCCAAAGAAATGCTGACCTGAATATCATGTTCAGCAAGGCTTTGTAATTCATCGGTCAACAAATGGTGCGCCGCACTTAAAAAACCTGCATAAATTGCCACAGAAGCATAGTTTTCGCGATGTTTAATCATATCCAGCCACACACTACGCAAGGGCGCAATGCCTGTGCCAACACCCATGAGGATAATGTTTTTACCTTGATGCGCTGACAAATCAAAACCTTTGCCCATCGGTCCTTCAACTTCGACTTCTTCGCCCACTTTCAGCTTCACCAGGGCATGGGATAAGGGATGAACACCTTTGATTACAAATTCATATTTGCCAGTATCATGTGGCAAAACATCATGCGGGCTTGAGGCAAAAGCGAAATATGATGCGGGTAAATCAGGCTGGCTGGGCAAACCCATACGCACACATTGCCCTGCAATAAATGTTGGCAAACGTTGATGTGCCAAGGCTTCAAAGGTAAGTTTCACCACATCATCATCACATGATGGGTCGGTGAGGCGCTCATTTTTTTGTAAGCGCAATGAAAATGTTGATGATTGAGACAAAGATACCCCCTGCAAAGCGACAGCAAGTATGGGCAAGGATGGACAAAGATGCAAAATGTAACATGTGTGGAGCTAAGAATCCCTGTAAAAGCCATCGCAGAAGAAGCTTTTGCCCAGCTTAAAACAGCCTTTGATGCCCTTGGCGGCTCTGAAGAAAGTGATGTGTTGACGGGTAAAGCTGCACATGTGGCATGGTTTGAAGCAAGCGATAATCAAGAAGAGCAATTTTTGCGCCTCAAAACTGCCGCCCAAGTGTTGGGTGTAAATGCACAAGATATTCACATTGCCACATTGGATGATAATTGGGCAACCGCATGGCAAAAACATTGGACTGCCATGCCTATTGGTAAGTCATTATGCGTGCGTCCTTCGTTTTGCGATGCCTTGCCCGATAGAAGTATTGATGTGGTGCTCGACCCTGGACAAGCTTTTGGCACTGGCACGCATCCCACCACCTACTTATGCCTTGAAGCCATTGAAGATTATTGCGCCAAGCAGTGTCCGCAAAGCTTGTTGGACATGGGTGCTGGCTCTGGTCTTTTGGCAATTACTGCGGCAAAGATGGGTGCGCAGAACATAGTGTGTGTGGATTATGACCCGCTATCTGTGGAGGCATGTGAAGTAAATGCTAGCATCAATAATATAACCTTAACATCTATTTTGGATGATACCCCACCAAATCAAACCTATGAGCTTGTGGTTGCCAACATTTTATATAACCCATTGATGGATATGGCAAAACCTTTGGCGGCATCGGTTGAACGGCATTTGATATTATCAGGCATTTTGGACACTCAAGTCCCCTCGCTTATCCAAGCTTATACAGCGCATGGCTTAACACATCACAACACCCGCAACAAAGAAGGGTGGGCAGTTGTGGAATTTATCCGCTAAGCTCTCGCTCATGTTTAATGATTTGAACCTTAAATTTACCCATATTTATGTGCCTGGCTTCATTGTTATCGGCTTGGGTTTATTTATTGATAGCTTGTATATCACGCAGTTCACCAGCTATGGGCAAGAGATTACCAACAGCTTGGTTTTTATCGTTTACCTGTGGATGTTATTCAAAACCAGTAAAGTGACACGCATCTTGATGTTGGTCGGTGTGCCTATTGCTTTGGTCGGTGAAGTTACCCTTTCCATTGGTTTGGGCATGTACACATATAGGTTGGAAAATGTCCCCCATTATGTGCCGCTTGGTCATGCCGTTGTCTATGCCAGCATCTATTATATCACCAAAGAACCCTGGGTGCGCAAACATCAACAGGTTATTATCAAATTTTTATATGCCGCTATGTTCATATATAGCCTGCTTTGGCTTATTTTGGCAAACGATGTATTTGGGTTTATGTGCATGGTAATTGCTATGTATTTGTTCAGACGTTTTCCTGACACCCAACTGTTCTTTTTGTTGATGTTTTTTATGGTGGTCTATTTGGAGCTACTTGGCACATACTTTGGCTGCTGGGTTTGGCCGCCCGTTTGGTTTGACATTTTCACTTGGATTCCCAGCGCTAACCCACCCAGCGGCATTGGCGCTGCATACTTCTTATTTGATGCCTCATGCCTGCTTGCTTATAAAATATTCAACCTACAAAAATGGCAACGCCTTCGCCGTCACCAAGGTTTGCGCCGTACCCAAGCTTCCGCATGAGCCAAAATCCGCTCAATACATTTGATGTTATCGTGATTGGCGCGGGCCCTGCAGGAGCAATGGCTGCGATTGAAGCCGCAAAAAAATGGGTTGTCCGTTGCTGTAATTGAAAAAATTTCTCTTCCCCGAAGAAAGGTTTGTGCGGGAGGCTTGGTTAAACGTGCTGTAAACCTTATTCCCAAAGAGATTGTTCCCTATCGAGCAGCAGTGTCACTCAATAACACTAAGCGTTGATGATGCAAATATTGATTTTACCCAACAACGGCAAAACTTGGTCACCATGGTTTGTCGTAGCGCATTTGATATGGCACTCATTCAACATGCAAAAAGCTTAGGTGTGCAACTATTTGATGAAAGCAACGTCACGAATGTTTCGCCCATGCCCGAACACATTGATATTCAAACAAATCATGCTAATTTTCAAGCCAAATACCTAGTCTTCGCAGAAGGTGCAACAGCACGCCTGAGCAATCAATTTTGGGCTGATGAGCGTTTGTTGCTTCCCTCTCTGGAGGCTGATGTATATGTGTCCCCAGAACAACATGACAGCTTAAAACATAGTGCGATTTTTGATTTTGGTGTTTTTACAGATGGCTACGGCTGGATATTTCCCAAGGGTGATCACTTTTCTATTGGTTTGGCAGTGATGCGAAATGGTGCATCAGTTTCATTACAGCAGACTTTTGATGCTTACCTCAACAAACTCGGCATTACCCACCCAGAAAAAATCATTCATCGCAAAGGATTTATCATTCCGCTTTCACCAAGAAAAGAAGCATTGATGAAAGGGCGTATGCTTTTGGTTGGCGATACTGCAGGGTTGGTTGACCCTATCACAGCCGAAGGTCTGAGCCATGCCATCCAAAGCGGTATGGGTGCAGGCAGGGCGATTGCAAAAGCATTTGAACACCCTCAGCAAGTCGCGCACATGTATCAAACAAACACCATACAACCTATACTTGAAGAACTACGAGTGGCTCGAATTATCGCAAAAGTTTTGTACAACCCAAACACGATATGGCGGAATATGTTGTTCAAACATTATGGTGATCGCTTAACCAAAGGTATGGCGGACTTAATTGAAGGCGAACGTACCTATGCATCCAGCCTCAAAAAACATAAGTTCTTAAATGCCATCATAAAAAAAGCCTCTGCGTAAACAGAGGCTTTGAAATGATTCCAAAATGGTGGCGCTTCAGGGACTCGAACCCCGGACACCCGGATTATGATTCCGGTGCTCTAACCAGCTGAGCTAAAGCGCCATCTCCCAAACAAGTGGGGAGCGCACTTTATAAACCCCACAACTTTCGTCAACCCTTATCATCACTGACCAAGTGACATTCACATTCTACAATGCTTTGCACATGGCTGAGCGCCAAAATATAGCGCAATCGCAACTGCTCATCCGTGAAGTTACGCATCTCAATATTTAGCAATGTCATCAGCTCCTGTTGCAGTGCATGTTCTGCCCACGCTTGCAACAGTCGCTCGCGTTTGCGTGGGGCAACCATCAACCATGCCTTTGCAGCCTGTATTTTCATGTATTTCAACCTGCGCAACCAGTCTCTGCGTAGCGCATGGGCTTCTTCACCTGCCCAAAGTGGTGTGCGTAATGCCGCTTCCAACATGACAAAAGGTAACACAGTTAACACCTGTGCTGTGGCATCCAAACAAACAGATAATGGTTTGCCCAAATCCTCTGCCAAGGCCACCGCTGTGACCAACGGCATCAATGTTTCCACATCTTTGTGCTGTTGTTTGGCAAAGCTGCGCAATGCTTTTTGTGTTCGCGTCAGCCATACTTCATCCACTTGCAAAATATCAGGCAAAGCAAGCAAACCTTCGGTAAAACCAATCACATCTTGTTGCACCGCATACCAATCCGCAACGCGCCCTGTACCTGCTTCAAAAATGCCTTGATGCATCGGCTCGGTGTCCAGCAGAGCATCAGCAATGAGCAATGCCTGCATGATTTCAGTGACGGGCGCATGGGTTAAATTTTGCAGATATTCCACGCATGTAATGCCATAACGATTGATAACGTGGCTAACCATGCGCGTATGCGCAATATCATTTGCCAGCGCATGTTGGTTAATCGCTGCTTTAAAGTGCTTGCGCAACACTTTTGGGAAATATTTATGCAGAAAAATGTCGCCAAACACACTGTGTTGGCGGAAATTAGCATCATCCAACACTTGATGAATACGATTTTTCTCATGCCCCAACCATTCGGCATACACAGGGCGCAAAACAAAGTTTTCCGTTGTGGTATGAATAAACCCATTGTCCAACAAACATTGCTGCAATTGTTGTAAACGCGGCAAATGATGTTTGGCTGTTTCTTCTGCCAACGACAAAGCCACCGCCTGCTCAACATTATCGCGCAAACATTGTGCTGCCACATCGTTCGCTGCTTTGTTTAACCAAGTATTGCGTTGTTTAAACGGCTTATTTGCCAATAAAATTTTAATGTTCACTTCATGGTCAGACATATTCACGCCCGCCGCATTATCAATGGCATCGGTGTTTAACAAACCGCCGCGTTCTGCATATTCAATGCGTGCTGCTTGGGTCAATCCAAGGTTACCACCCTCGCTTAACACCTTGCAACGTAATGTGCTGGCATCAATACGCACGGCATTGTTGGCAGGGTCTTGCGCATCGGCATCGGTTTCAAAGCTAGCTTTGATATATGTGCCAATGCCGCCGTTGTAGAGCAAGTCCACAGGTGCTTGTAAAATAGCGCGAATAAGCGCTTCTCCCGAAAGCCTTGTTTCGGTGATGCCCAAACTTTGCTGCACTTCTTGGGGTATATTGATGCTTTTGGCGGCGCGGGCAAACACCCCGCCACCTTGGCTCATCAGGCTTTCATCATACTCACCCCACCCTTGAACCGCATCAAACAACCGCCGCCTTTCAGCAAAAGATTGGCTAACATCAGGGTTTGGGTCTAAGAAAATATGCATATGATTAAATGCGGCTACCAACTTCATATTGGGATTGAGTAACATGCCATTACCAAACACATCGCCACCCATATCGCCAATGCCCACAGCAGTAACTTCATCTTGATTCAAATCAATGCCCAACTTAGAGAAATGATGCGCAGCACACACCCACGCCCCACGCGCTGTAATGCCAAAAGCTTTGTGGTCATAACCATGGCTACCGCCGCTGGCAAAGGCATCACCCAACCAAAAGTTCGCCTTCATCGCTTCTTCGTTGGCATCATCAGAAAAACGTGCCGTGCCTTTATCGGCAGCGACCACCAGATAAGCATCATCCCTATCCTGCGCCGCAATGCGCACATCTTTGGGCGGCATCAATGCGCCCTGCACGCGGTTATCAGTTATCGACAATAATGCGTGGATAAACTGATGGTATTGTGCCAACACAAAATCTGCCCCCTCACCATCGCGCACCACAAACCCGCCTTTCGCACCCGTAGGTACAATTTGCCCATTTTTGACAACTTGTGTTGCCATCAGTTCCAATACTTCCGTTCTAAAATCGGTGGGTCTATCCGAATACCGCAAACCACCACGCGCAACTTTGCCTGCGCGCAGGTGCACACCTTCGACAAACACACCGTGCACAAAAATTTCACGGTATGGTTTGGGTTCAGGGGCGAAGCTTAAACATGAAGTGTCCACTTTGATGGCAATGGCTGCTTGTTTTTCTTTCACCCAAGCATTGCAGCGCAAGCTTGCATCCACAATCTCCGCCAAAGCGCGAAGCCATGTGTCTTCTTTTAAATTTTGCACATCTTGCATGGCACGGTCAAAGTCAGCTTGCGCTTGCACCACATATGTTGTGGGCATGGCTTGGCGATGTTTGCCTTCAAACATACGAAACAAAGCAAGGCTTGCTTTTCTATGTTTAATCAACACTTGTGATAGCGCACCCAACGACACATTTGCCATCAATTGCGCCAAGTGATTGCGCAAGGCAATCACCACCAACACATCTGTGATTGGCAGACCCGCTAAAATGACCAACGCATTGAGCGGGTCGTGGTCGGCTTGCTGGTTAAACACATCTTCAATGCCCTGCTGCAACCGCGCCACGCCTTCTTGATGCAGTTGTTCAGGCGTTTGACAGCGGAATTTACAAATGTGTATCACCTGCTCATCTTGCCCAAAAGGTACAAACACTTGCTCCATCGTCACCAGCGCAAAGGCATTCAATTTTTCCGTCATCCAAACCAAAGGCATGGTTGCTTGCGATAAAACGTGCACTTCAACGCGATGTTTCGCCTCATGCGGCAACAAATGCAAGCGCACAACTACCTTGCCTTGCTGCACCAATCGCTGTTGCACAATGTCTTGTACAAACTGTTCTGGTCGAAATACATCTTGGTATAAGTTGGACACTTGGCTTAATGCGCGTAGCGCCTCAGGCAACAAATCAGCAGGCAAATCGGCATCCAATAAACCTTGTTTGGCTTTATCCGCCCAAAACACAATACACTGATGCACGGCATGGTATAACTGCCGTTGATGCGGCCATTTTTTTACTGTCACCGCCGCAAATATCAACCGCGTTGTACCAATCACATAACTTTCAAAACCAAGCACCAGTACATCCAAACTTGCCAATGCCTGTTGCATTCTCGCCCAAACTTTATCCCCAAAACGATGTTGGCTTAATCCAATCAACACATATTCAATATTCCCTTGTTGGGGCGTTAATCGCTGCACCACCACCTGCGTGGGATTGTGCAAATCCACGATAGCTTTAAAGGGAGCTAACCACTGCTTGCCCGCAATGGCATGTATCAATGATTTGGGCGCTCTATCAAACAATAAACGCATTTCACGCTGATAAAATGCCGATTGCTGCAATACCGCATCCTTGGCTCCTTGCGCCCAAATATCTTTAAATACAGGTAGTTGTGTGGTGTTGGTATACCTTGCGCCACGCGAGAAATGCCCCAGCACAATCAAGCTGTGGCGCACCCCCTGCTCCACCCATGTAAGCTGCACAGCACGCACATTGGTACGACTATACAAATGGGCAAATAATGCGCCAAGATGCAGCCATTGCAGCCCCACATTTTTACTTGCTTTCATCGCCGCCAGCTCATCATAAGCCTGCGGAATAATAGATGTGAGCAAGCGTTTATTCTTGCATATGCCTTTGTTGCGGCGTGGGTGTTGAATGTCAAACAAGCCAAACAATAAATAATGGTCTGCCAACATCCAACGCAGTAAATCCGCATCTTTTGCGGCATCTTCTGCCATGTGCGCTGCAATGTTTTCTAACGCGCCCAACATATCGGGAAAATCGGATACCGATTGCCGCACACCCTGTAAAATATGCTCAACTGCGCGATGTGTGGCTCGAATCGAAGGCAATGTTGCGATGGCAAAGTGAAAAACCAAAAGTAACGCATGTTGTTGTTTGCTCTGTTGAGCCACCAGTGAATTCTCATATAAAACTGAATACTGTTGCAAGGGCTGAAGCTGTTGTTTTTGCAAGTATGCGCGAATGGCATCGGGATAAAAAGCTTGGTCAGGGCAAGCCACCACCATGATATGTCGATGTATCTTGGCAAACGATAGTTGCCCACAAACAACCGCATGATTTTTTGCGCCAAGCGACTGCAATGCTTGCTCAGCCAGTGCAAGTTCCATGGTTTGAATACCTGTGGGTGGCAAATCACCGCGTTGCCATGCTGCTTGAAATAAGGGTAGCAACTTCACTTTAAGTTTTGGCATACATACCTCCCTCGCCTGTTCTCAACCTTAGCAATGACTTGACGAATATAACACAATTCTCATCATCGCTCCACCATGCGACCCATCCACGATTATCAGCCGCCACCAGACAATGGCATCACCTTGCTCTTTGAGGATGAACACCTGTTGGTCGTTGATAAACCCGCAGGCTTACTTTCTGTGCCAGGCAATAGCCCCGTAAAAAAAGATTGCATGGAGTCGCGTTTACAAGCTGAATTCCTTGAAGCTTTAACAGTTCACCGCTTGGACATGTCCACCTCTGGCATTCTGCTTTTTGCTCGCAACAAAACCATGCACAGTGCTATGAGCAAGTTGTTTGCCGAGCGTGAAATAAGCAAAACATACATTGCCGTGGTTAATGAATTGGTGACAGAAGACAAAGGTGAAATCAATGCGCCTTTGATGGTGGATTGGTTGAACCGACCCAAACAAATAGTGGATGACGAAGGTAAACCATCGTGTACGTTTTATGAAGTCATCAGCCGTGATGAGCACGCGAACACCACACGTGTCCAGCTCACCCCCATCACAGGTCGATCCCATCAATTAAGGGTTCACATGATGTCCATCGGTCATGCGGTTTTAGGTGATGAGTTTTATGCTTCGGATGAAGCTTATGCCAAAGCAGGCAGGTTAATGCTTCATGCTGCTAAACTTCGTTTTATGCACCCGCTCACCCATCAAAACATATATATTGACTGCCCGCCTGCTTTTTAATGATACTATTTTCTCCAAAGCAACGCCTCTAACCCGCATTATCATATGAATAATACACTGAAAACACGAATAGCCAACGAGTTCAAGAACACCGTTTTAGGCTTTGTGCGCATAAAAAGAAACCTCGATATGAATCATCTTTCTGATGCTGAAACAGAGGTATACTTAAAAAATACTATCCTATCCACACCCCTTGAAGACATCGAAAAGAACGGCAAAAACTATTATTTCAAATGTTTTAAAAACAATGCGCTTCTGACCATAAATTCTTATACACTTACTGTTATTGCTGCAAAACAAATCACCAAAAACCGTTTGAAATAAGCTGGATGCCGCATCAGGCACGACATGACGAATATGAGCCGTAGGATACCTCCCCCTATTATAGCTGCACCGAAGCAACTGGTTAAAGAAGGGAAAAGCAAAGTACTTGCTCTGTTTTGCGCCCGTTTTTGCCTGTTGCTGAGGAAATACGCAGCTATTTAGGGCGACTTTTTGGGTTCGCACAAAAAATGAACAAAGAAACAACCTTCTTAAAAAATAACCTCTGTTTTTAGTTTTTTATTCGCCAAACATCGTTAGGCTTCACCCATGTTTGCTAAAATATTTGAACACGCCGTGATTGGACTTGAAGGCTTTGAACTCACTGACCAAGAGAAGAATTGGCTTAAAAACCATACCCCCAAAGGTGTGATTCTTTTTGCGCGCAACGTACAAAGCCCAAAACAAACCAAAGCTTTGCTTGAAGATGTGCGCAAACATGCAGGCAAAGATATTTGGGCGGCGATTGATGAAGAGGGCGGTCGAGTTCATCGTATGCCGTGGTCGCCATTCAATGGACGCACCCAAGCTGGTGATTTTGGCTTATTGTTTGCCAAAGACCCTGATAAAGCCATTAAACAAGTATTTCAAGACAGTTATAAAGCGGGAACAGCTTTAAAAGAGCTTGGCTTTACGCATAACTGTGCGCCAGTCTTGGATATTTCTTGCCCCCAAGGCGATCCGATTATTGGCAGTCGCGCCTATGCCAAAGATGCAGATACCATCGCCACATTGGCAACGGCATGTATGTTTGCTTTACACGATGCAGGCATTGATGCCATTGGTAAACATTTTCCTGGGCACGGCAGGGCGGATGCTGATTCTCATCTTGCTATGCCAGAAGTTGGTGCCGATTTGGATACCATTTTACAAGAAGCTGATGTTTTCTCACAACTGTTTCAAAAAGGTTTAAAACATATCATGACAGCGCATGTAGCATACCCGAATATCAACAAAGAGGTGGCAACATTTTCTAAGTATTGGCTGCAAGATGTGCTGCAAGATGATATGGCATTTAAGGGCGATATTTGGAGTGATGATTTATGTATGCAAGGCTGTGGTATGCCCATTCCTGAAGCGGCTGAAAAGGCGATGGATGCAGGGTGTACTGTGCTTTTGGTGTGTGAACCAGATGGGGTACAAGAGTTTATGGCTACATTTACATCATGAAACACAACATTCAAAAAAACACCGTCATACCCAACCTGATTGGGTATCCATGGATTTCCGCTTTCGCGGGAATGACAGGGCAAGTTTAACATGGCAGCCAAATCTTTATATATCTGCGGCTCTTGCGGCTCAGAACAACGCAAGTGGCAAGGGCAATGCCCTGATTGTCATGAGTGGAATTGTATTTCCGAACAGGCCGTGGAAATCACAGGTTTCCGCAATCAAAAACAAACATCCATTAGCAATGCTTTAAGTCCAGAGCCGATTACCCAAATCAACAGCAAAGATGCGCCGCGCCGCACCACGCATATTGAAGAGTTAGACCGTGTATTGGGTGGCGGTTTGGTACGCGGCTCTGCGGTGTTGATTGGTGGCAACCCTGGCATTGGCAAGTCCACTTTATTGCTGCAAGCCAGCGCGAAATTAGCCGAACATCATGGCACAGTTTTGTATATCACGGGCGAAGAATCTGCCCGCCAAGTCCACCTGCGCGGCGAGCGCATTGATGCCTTGCATGAAGATTTGCAGCTTACCACATCATGCGAACTTGAAGCCATGCTTTCTACCATCGCCAAGTATAAACCACACACTGTAATTGTTGATTCCATTCAAACCACTGTGACCAATCAATTAAGCTCCGCACCCGGTACGGTATCCCAAGTGCGCGATTGTGCCGCAGCTTTGATTGCCAGCGCAAAACAGTTGGGACATGCTTTAATTTTGGTTGGGCATGTGACCAAGGATGGCAGCATTGCTGGCCCTCGTGTGTTGGAACATATGGTCGATGCCGTGTTGTATTTTGAAGGCGATAGGGGACACAACCATAGGGTGATTCGGGCGGTAAAAAATCGTTTTGGTCCTGCGGGTGAGATTGGCGTGTTTGAAATGAGCGATAAAGGTTTGACAGGCATCCGTGATGCTTCTCGTTTATTCCTCGCTGAGCGCGCCCTAGATGTGCCAGGTTCGGTCGTAGTGGCATGTATGGAAGGTACACGCCCGATATTGGTGGAAATCCAAGCTTTGGTTGCGCCTACCGTGTATGCCACACCCAAACGCTCAACCGTGGGTGTGGATGCCAATCGGGTGGCTATGCTGACTGCCGTATTAGAGCGGCGGGTGGGTATTCCGCTAGGCACACAAGATATTTATGTGAATGTGGTCGGGGGCGTGAAGCTTTCTGAGCCTGCATCCGACCTTGGTGTGGTTTTGGCAATCCTTTCTGCATTCCAAGAAAAAGCTTTGCCTTCTGATTTGGTGGTGTTCGGTGAAATTGGTTTGACGGGTGAAATTCGCGCCGTGGGTGCGCCTGAAATCAGAGCCAAAGAAGCTGCCAGCTTAGGCTTTTCGCAACTGCTTTTACCCCAAGGCAATTTTACAAGGGTGCAGGAAAGTAATATCGCTGCTATCCTGCGCCCATCACATCAAGAAAACGGGTGGCAATCCATGCCTGCAAAGCATTTAAGCCAAGCGGTACAACTAGCATTTTGAGCATTTTGTAATGAACTTTTTTGACTACACACTTATAACCATCATCGGGCTTTCCATGGTGTTATCTTTATGGCGCGGTTTTGTACGTGAAATCATTTCTTTGGTTGGCCTGGTGCTTGCCTTCTTCTTAGCCAGCCGATTTGCAGGTGATGCCAGTGGTTTATTCGACCAATGGATTAGCCAAAACAACATTGCCAACATCGCCGCATTTGTATTGATTTTTGTGCTGGTGATGTTCAGCGTGGGCATGGTGGGTTTTATTGTGCGCAAGCTGGTTGATTTGGCAGCTCTCACCGCAACCGACCGCACACTGGGCATGTTTTTTGGTGCAGCGCGAGGCTTCCTGTTGATTGGCACGGCATTTTTAATGTATACCGCTTATGCTAAACCCGACCAGCCTTGGATGCAGAAAAGTGTACTCACCCCATACGCCATCCAACTTAGTGAATTCATTGGCAAAACCATTCCATCCGACTATCCTTTTTCAACACAAGAAGGCGGCTCTGCTCCTGAAATACCTTCTGCAGGTGATGTGATTCAAAAAGCCAAAGACCAAATTACGCCAGAAGACAAAGAAGCCATGAAAGACCTACTGCTAGACACCCTCAAGGAAACCAAACCATGAATCCCAGCGCATTAACCGAAAGCACATTTGATGATGACCACTTCCGCGATGAGTGTGGCGTTTTCGGTGTGCTAAACCACCAAGAAGCTGCAAACTTAACCTATCTTGGTTTGTATGCGCAGCAACACCGTGGGCAAGAGTCCACAGGCATTGTTTCCACCGATGGCACCAACTTTAACAACCACAGAGGCATGGGTTTGGTCTCTGATGTGTATCAAAAAGAAGACATTGCCAAGCTTGAAGGACGCAATGCAATTGGGCATGTTCGCTATTCCACAGCAGGTGATTTGGGCTTGCGAAACTGCCAGCCGTTTATGTATCAATATGCCCACGGTGGCATTGCAATGTGCCACAACGGCAACATTATCAATGCCGAAGCATTACGCACTGAGCTAGAAAAAGCAGGCTCTATTTTTCAATCCACTTCCGACACCGAAGTCATTATCCACTTGCTTGCCAAAAGTGATGGCAACAGCACCCGCGAACGTTTAACCGAAGCTGTGCAACGCTTGGAAGGTGGTTTTTCTGTGTTACTGATGACTGAGTCCCGTATGTTTGGTGTGCGCGACCCCAATGGTATTCGCCCGCTTGTTTTGGGCAAGCTGGGTGATTCTTGGGTGATGGCGAGCGAAACATGTGCTTTTGATTTGGTCGGCGCTGAGTTTGAGCGTGATGTTGAAGCGGGTGAATTGGTAGTGATTGATGAAGATGGATCACTGCGTTCCTTTTTCCCATTCGCAAAAGTTGAGCCCCGCTTTTGTGTGTTTGAATATGTGTATTTTGCTCGCCCAGACTCCAACCTTGAAGGCGTAAATGTTTACAATGCGCGATACAATATCGGCGTGGAACTCGCCAAAGAGTCGTCTGTTGAAGCTGATTTGGTGATTCCAGTGCCTGATTCAGGTGTGCCGCCAGCAATGGGGTTTGCGCTAGAAACAGGCATTCCCTTTCAAATGGGTTTGATTCGTAATCATTATGTTGGGCGCACATTTATTGAGCCTAAACAAAGCATTCGCAACTTTGGCGTGAAACTTAAGCTCAACCCCAATCGCAAAATGATTGAAGGTAAACGTGTAATCTTGGTGGATGATTCGATTGTACGCGGCACGACCAGCCGCAAAATTGTGGAAATGGTGCGCGCTGCTGGTGCGGCTGAAATTCACATGCGTATTTCAAGTCCGCCCACCAAAAATTCATGTTTTTATGGTATCAACACCCCCAATTCAGAAGAACTCATGGCAAATCAAATGAATTTGGATGAAATGTGCGCAGCCATTGGCGCAGACTCGCTTGCCTTTGTCTCCAATGAAGGGCTGTTTAAAGCGGTTGGAAAGCCGCGTGAATCGCATTGTGATGCCTGTTTCTCAGGGGATTATCCTGTCTCTATTGATGAAAAACGCTCACCGCAACTATCCCTGCTTAGATATTACGACAAGCGACCAAAATGAAACCCAACCATGGTCCGTTTGAGCATTTATTTCATGCCAGCAAGTGGTCATGGCAAGGGCTAAAAGCGGCTTGGCAACATGAACAGGCCTTTCGCATTGAAGTGGTTGCCTCGTTATTTATTGTGCCGCTTGCTGTATATTTGGGTGAATCGCCTGCTGAACAAGTCTTACTTTTAGGCGCATGGATGTTGGTCTTGATTGTTGAGCTTTTGAATTCAGCTATTGAAGCCACCGTTGACCGCATCAGCACTGATTTTCACGAGCTTTCTGGGCGTGCCAAAGATTTGGGTTCTGCGGCTGTGTTTTTGTGTAATATCACTTTTGTCGGCACTTGGGCAATCCTGCTTCTTAACTAATCAATGAACTGGCGAAGTAACCCATATATTCGCCTGATGCGACTAGATAAACCCATTGGCACATTCCTGCTGCTTTGGCCAACGCTTTGGGCGCTTTGGTTTGCCACAAAAGGGCAGCCTGACCCTTTTATTCTGCTCGTATTTGTCACTGGCGTGTTCCTCATGCGCGCCGCAGGTTGTGTGATTAATGATTTTGCCGACCGTAAAGTTGATGGCAAAGTCAAACGCACAGAGAACAGACCTCTAGTTACAGGCGAGGTATCATCCAAACAAGCCCTTGCCTTATTTTTCGGGTTGATTACGCTAGCTTTTGCACTTGTGTTAACCTTAGACTGGAACACTGTTGCGTTATCCGTGGTTGCGCTAATTTTAGCTGCCATTTACCCCTTTATGAAACGCTATACCCATTTGCCACAAGTCTTTTTGGGTGCTGCATTTGGTTGGGCAATTCCTATGGTATATATGGCGAGCACGGGTGCGATTCCCATTGAAGCATGGTTGCTATTTGTGGCGAATATGTTGTGGGTATTATCCTATGACACCATGTATGCCATGGTTGACCATGAGGATGACATCAAGGCAGGCATCAAATCTACGGCGGTACTGTTTGGCAAGTTCACACCTTTCTGGTTATCCCTGTTTCAAGTATTCTTTATTGTGCTTATGTTTCAAATTGGCTTGATGACGTTTCAAGGCATGTATTATTACATTGCCATTGTCATCGCGCTTTTCTTAGGGCTCTACCAACAAAAGCTTATCCAAGTTGGGCAGCGCGAGCTTTATTTTAAAGCTTTTCTCAATAATAACTTACTCGGCTTTATTATATTTATGGGTATATTTATAAACTATGCTGTATTCACACATGTTTAAGCGCCTCGCGCTGTGCTGTATGTTGCTTGCGCCTTGGACTACATGGGCATCGGGTGGTTATGATAATGGCACGCCTGCTGGCGAAGGAAAAATTGATATTGAGTTAACTTGGAACCCTAGTAATATAGTTGAAGATGGTCAGAGTTATGTGGTTTGGGGTTACGGTTTAACCGACAGATTAGATTTTCATGGCTATATTTCTCATGAAGCCCGTGGGACTGATCAAATTTATTATGGGTTAATGTATAACTTTTTCCAACATAGGGTAATCAATCTATCAACCGCTATTGGTCTGCGTCACCGTAAAGGTCTACTGAATATGTTCGCTCCACAATTGCTCTTCACCCTTAAGTTAGTTAATAATTTCGATTTAATCGGCAGCGCAGTTCATGTATATGACTTAAACAACGATCATCCTAGAGGTATGACTATGATATAGCACTGCGTCTCCCTATCCCTAACATTATTCTTTTTGATAATATTCATGATGCTAAGCTTGCGCTTGGTATGTTTCGTAGCCTTGGCGGCAATACATACCCAACATACAGCATAGACTTTCGCTTTTGAACAGTATTGATAAACTTCCTGTATAAATAATACTTATTCACAATTAGTATTGTGTGCTCACCTTATCTTTTGGAGCTTTTAACATGACCCATATTCGTATCGCAACACGCAAATCACCCCTTGCCCTTTGGCAGGCAGATTGGGTTTCTGCTGAGTTAGAACGCTTGTTTCCAGGCACAACAACTGAGCTGGTCAAGATTGTGACCCGTGGTGATAAAATCTTGGATGTGCCGCT
>DQSL01000126.1 GCA_015663235.1 Mariprofundaceae bacterium | reverse complement strand
CTTGCGCTCCACCACAGATGATGCGACCAAAGAGATGACCGTACACGGTGTGTTTATTGCCATTGGTCATACACCAAACACAGGCTTTGTTAAAGGCCAGCTCGATATGGATAACACAGGTTACTTAAACACGAAAGATAAAAGCACAGCAACTTCTGTTGCGGGTGTGTTTGCCGCTGGTGATGTTGCAGACCCTGTTTACCGTCAAGCCGTCACGTCTGCAGGCGAAGGTTGTAAAGCGGCACTCGATGCGGAACGCTTTTTGTCGCAACATGGCTAAAGCATGAAACCTGTTACAGTTTGGTTACTTAGGCATTTTCCGTATTCAACGTTGGTGAAAAATCAATCGCGCTTCCTCATGTCTGGCATTGCAATTTTCACCTTGGCGTTGTTATTTGCCTTTTTCCAAACAGAACAAGTTCACACTAGCCTTTTGGTAGTATTTTCTTTCGCTTTTCTTCTCATTTTTGTTTCATCCTATCTGCCGCGAAAGGAAACCAAGGTGAGCTCTTTGGTAACACAGACAGGTGCATTGGAACTTTTAGACCTCAGCCCTTTACCCGTGTTTACCTACGAAGAGCGCGGCGATGGTATTCATATTCGCTTTGCCAACCTTGCTTGCCACAACATGCTGGCTGAAGGCTCAAAAAGTCTCATCGGAAAACCCATCAACAAGCTGGTGATGATTGAAGATGAAGAAGAAATGATGTCTGTTTGTTTGAATACTTTAAAATCCGAAACGATTGGCAAAAATCATACTTTTCATATCCGAAGCAGAACACCCGACGGGAAAGTGCTTAAACTGATGTGTGCAACAGCAAAAATAAAATGGCTTAGGCAGTATATTGGTATCTGTTTCTTGTTGGACATTTCAAATGCTGATAATCAATATATATCCATGCAAGAGCATATGCATGAAGGGCAAATGAATGCACTTGTTGCTGGTATTGCGCATGACTTTCGTAATGTTTTAACTAGTATTATTGGTTCTGCCGAAGCATTGCAATTTAATATAACCGATGCGCAAGTGAACAAACAGTTGGATGTGATTATTGATGCTGGAGAACGCGGTGCTACAACCATCACCGAACTGCTCAGCCTGACAAGTGGGCAGAAAACTGACGAAAATATACCCTACAGAGACATTAGCCCTGACTTAAATAGTATCACTTCCCTTTTGCGTTTACAGCTCCCGACAAGTGTTAAACTCAGTTGCCGCGTTGAAAAAGACTTGCCGCCCATTAAAATAAACATGGTCAAACTTGAGCAAATTCTGATGAACCTTGTCAACAATGCGAGCCAAGCCATAGATAAAGAAGCTGGTATCATCACTATTGATGTTATCCACCATAACCAAACAGTAAAAATCACCATATCGGATAATGGCAGTGGTATTTCCGAAGACAATTTGCCCTTTATCACAGACAACTTTTGGACAACACGCAAAGATTCAGGTGGTACAGGGCTGGGTTTGGCTATGGTTAAACGCATTGTTTCGCATCATGGTGGTAAGCTTGAGATTACTTCCCAGCTTAACCTTGGCACGCAAGTATCCATTCTTTTCCCTACGCAAGAGCAGCCAAATATCACAACCCAAGATGTGAATGAGAGTAAAACAGATCAGTTAGGGGAAACCTCTAGCAAGTCTATCTCAGCTTCTCCATTTCGTGCAAAACCATGTACTATTCTTTTGGTAGATGACCAACCGAGTGTATTGCATGTGCAACAAATGTTATTGGAAGCCATGGGGCATACAGTGATTACCGCACTCAATGGACAAGCCGCGATTGCTGCATATGAAAAAAATGAAAAACACATACAGATGCTCGTCACAGACTTTAAAATGCCAGATATGGATGGCATAGACTTGGCGAAAAGGCTAAGGAAAACAAAGCCAAGTTTGCCTTTATTGATGGTTACTGGTTATGGAGAGAAGGATAAACTTAAGCAGGCTGATAAGTTAAACATGACCATTATCACCAAACCTACCAACCTTGATAAATTCTCGAAAGCAATCACTGAAACACAACTAAAACACCCTAATATTTTTTCTTAATTGCAGAATGCTTGCCACGCTCTTATAGTGCAGCTCCCTACATCGACGTGGTGTAGTATTTTAGTTTAAATATCGAGGTAAATTCGCATGGCAGTTCAACGTACACTTTCAATTATTAAACCAGATGCAGTCGCAAAAAATGTCATTGGTGACATTATTCGCCGCTTTGAAGAAAACGGACTGTCTGTTATCGCAACCAATATGACGCACCTTAGCCCATCTGAAGCTGGTCGTTTTTATGCGGTACATGCTGAGCGTCCATTTTACAAAGACTTGTGTTCTTTCATGAGCTCTGGCCCTGTTTTGGCAATGTGTTTAGAAGGAAAAAATGCCATTGCTTTAAATCGTCAATTGATGGGCGCAACCAACCCGAAAGAAGCTGAAGAAGGCACTATTCGCGCTGATCATGCTGATTCGATTGATGCCAATGCTGTTCACGGCTCTGATTCTGTAGAAAATGCAGCCATTGAAATCAACTTCTTCTTCTCTGATTTGAACATCAACAGCCGCGCTTAATTTTCAATGACTGAAAAAACTTCTGCACCAGAAGAAACCCAAAAAACAAACCTTAAAGATAAGTTACCCGAACAAACACGCGTTCGCCGTGAGAAGCTGGCTGCGATGCGTGAGTTGGGCAATGCCTATGCTAACACTTGGCGCAGCAACGCATCTTTAGCCGCACTACATACGCAATATGATGATGTAGAAAAAGAAACATTGGCTGAACAAGCTATTGAAGTCTGTGTGGCTGGTCGCGTGATGGCACATCGTGTGATGGGCAAATCGAGCTTTGTCAAAATTCAAGATAAAGACAGTGATATTCAACTCTTTCTTAATCGTGATGCTTTGGGTGGTGCAGAGGTTTACAATCCCACCAAAAAATGGGACTTGGGTGACATTGTTGGTGCAAAAGGCACATTGTTTTTCACTAAAACAGGTGAGCTTTCGGTTAAAGTATCGCATGTAGAAATAGTAACTAAATGCTTGCGTCCTTTACCTGATAAAATGCAAGGTTTGAGTGATATTGAAACCCGTTATCGTCAACGTTATGTAGATTTAATCGTCACCCCTGAATCACGAGATACTTTCCGTACGCGCTCAAAAATAGTGTCGTTGTTGCGTCAAGGCTTGGAGTCTCAAGACTTTATGGAAGTGGAAACACCCATGCTGCAAACCCAAGCTGGTGGTGCTGCGGCAAAACCTTTTATCACCCACCACAATGCCTTAAACATGGCGTTATCGCTGCGTATTGCACCTGAATTGTATTTGAAACGTCTGCTGGTTGGTGGTTTTGAGCGCGTGTTTGAAATCAATCGCAACTTCCGCAACGAAGGGCTTGATGCAACACATAATCCTGAGTTCACGATGGTTGAATTCTACCAAGCCTATGCTGATTTTAATGATGCTATGAACACCACCGAAACCTTGATTCGTGATGTTGCCCAAGGCATCTCCCGCAACCAAGTCACTTGGGAAGGTGTGGACTTGGACTTTACCCAAGCTTTCAAACGTGTTCGTCTTGATGAGTCTGTATTTGAACACCGCCCTGATTTGCGCGGTCATGCCAATGATAAAGCATTGCTTGCTACTGTTTGTTTACAAGTTATGCCTGACTTCAAACCTTTAATTACTTGGAAAGCTGGTCATTATCTCTTGGCTTTATTTGAAGAGTTGGTTGAGCCAAAAATTACGCAACCTACATTTATCACCCACTATCCCGTGGATGTGTCGCCGCTGGCAAGACGCAACAATGAGGATGAAACCGTTACCGACAGGTTTGAGTTGTTTGTTGCTGGGCGCGAAATCGCCAATGGTTTCTCCGAACTCAATGACCCTGACGATCAACGCGGCAGGTTTGTTGCACAAGCCCAAGCCAAAGCTGCTGGTGATGCCGAGGCCACAGGTATTGATGAAGATTATTTGCGCGCCTTGGAATTTGGCATGCCTCCTGCCGCTGGTGTTGGCATTGGCGTGGATAGGTTGGTGATGATGCTGACTGGGCAACACTCTATTCGTGATGTCTTGCTGTTCCCCCACATGCGCCCTGAATAAAAGTTAGAAAGAGGTTCAATATGTTTGCTGAGAAGTTTATGATTACCAATGTTATCACGGCACAAGAACATGAATTGACTGGTGATGTGCATGAAAAAATGACTGCAGAAAGTTTGCGTATGTTACCTGTTCTTGACCAAGAAGGGCATGTCGTTGGGATATTATCCACATTTTCCATCATGCAGCACATTATACCCGACTACCTAAATAACGGCGACCTGAGTCTAATATCTTATGCGCCAGATTTAGGTATTTTACGCCGTAAGTTCAAAGAAGTTATCACCTGCCCCATCAATGAAATGATGGATTCTTCACCTTTACTTGTCCACAAAGAAGATTCGCTTTTGTCTGTGGCTGCTGCCATTTCATCCCATGGTAAACATGAGTATGCGCTTGTGGCTGATGACCATAAAAAACTGCTTGGCGTGATTTCTGCAGGTGATATTTTAAATCTCCTAAAACAAAAAACCAGCGAGAGTAATGATGCATAATACAAGCACACACGAAGCTGCAGTCATGTTTGACTTAGACCCAACTTGGGTGGCAGTAACCATATTATTGGTTGTTTATGGCGTAATTATGGCGGAGAAGTTTAACCGTGCTGTTTTAGCACTATTGGGCGCAGGCTTGATGATTCTTTGCGGTGTCATCACCCAGCAGCAAGCTGTTTCAGGCATCGACTTTAACACCATTGGTTTGTTAACAGGTATGATGGTGATTGTCGCCATCAGTCAAAAAACGGGCATGTTTCAATATGTAGCCATCAAAGCTGCCAAGGCTGTCAAAGGTAGCCCTTGGGGCATTTTGGTCATGCTTTCTATTGTAACCGCTGTATTTTCTGCATTTTTAGACAATGTCACCACGGTACTTCTCATTGCACCTGTCACCTTATTGATTACGGATGCTTTGGGTGTGCGCCCCTACCCTTATTTATTTGCACAAATTTTTGCCTCCAATATTGGTGGCGCGTCAACACTTATTGGTGACCCACCCAACATCATGATTGGCTCTGCGGCAAACCTTAGTTTCATGGACTTCATCGTCAATCTCGCACCCATCACCCCACTTATCTTTGTACTCACATTGGGTATGGTTTGGCTTATGTTTGGACGCGACTTAACAGCCACCCAAGAAAAGCGCGACCTCATCATGAAATTTGATGAAAATGAAGCATTGAAAGACATCCCACTGCTTAAAAAGTGCCTCTTCGTTCTGTTTGCAGTGATTGCTGGATTTTCCGTCGCCCACACTTACCACTTAGAACCTGCAACCATTGCCATGTTTGGTGCAGCAGCCCTACTCCTTTTGCAAACTTATGGGCAACCTGTACACGATAAAGACCATGCTTATGAAGAAATTTTGGCTGATGTGGAATGGACAACCATTTTCTTCTTTGTCGGTCTATTTATCATCGTCACAGGTGTTGAGCATACGGGTGTGATTAGCATGTTAGGGGATAAAGTTCTCGAACTTACCGATGGTGATTTTAACGCAACCGTTGGCGCAGTGCTTTGGGTTTCTGCCATCGCTTCAGCCTTAATAGATAACATTCCTTTTGTTGCTACCATGATTCCGTTGGTCCAAAGCATGGCACCTTCATTTGGTGGCGCAGAAGCCATTGAACCGATTTGGTGGGCGTTGGCATTGGGTGCATGTTTGGGTGGCAATGGCTCATTGATTGGCGCATCCGCCAACCTTATCGTTGCCGGTTTTGCCCAACGTGCTGGTCATCCGATTTTATTCCTTGAGTTCATGAAACATGCATTTTTATTGATGATTATGAGCATCGCAATATCACATATATACTTATACTGGCGCTACTTGAGCTAATACCTTGATTCAACGCTTTGAGCTTCTTCTTGCCTTGCGCTACCTACGCTCACAACGTGGTGAGCGGTTCGCATCCTTGGTGGGCTGGAGTTCAGCAGTCGGCATGGCAATTGGTGTGATGACATTGATTGTAGTTATGTCAGTGATGAATGGTGTTGCTACTGAAATTCGTGATAAAATCCTTGGTTTTTCATCACATGTTGAAATCCAAGGGTCTGGCGACACCTTTGCCAACTGGAATGACTGGTTAGACATTGCGAAGAAGCTACCTCATGTCGAACAAGCTTTGCCTTATATTTCAACACAAACGCTGGCGAACCACAGGCATCGTTCAACAGGTGCAATTCTTAAAGGTATCGATATTCAACATGACATAACTATCGCTGCATTTATCACCAAAGGAAGCTTTCTAAAGCAACCTATCGTCAACAAACACCTCTTTGAAGCAGTCATCGGCAAAGACTTAGCGCATAAACTATCCGTAAGCGTTGGCGACAACATTCGGCTTCTATCTCCTTCATCAGGCATTAGCCCTATGGGTGCATCACCACGTATGCGAGCATTTAAAGTGGTGGGTATATTCGATTCAGGTTTTTATGAGTATGATGTAGGGCTTATTCTCACTTCCATGCAGGCAGTTCAGCGCCTTAGTCGCTTGGGCAATGAAATTACAGGCATTGAACTTCATCTAACAAACCGAGATCAAGCAACACAAGTTGCAAATATAGCTCGCACGAACTTGCCACCGAGCGCATGGGTCACCAGTTGGCAGCAACGACACAAGTCCTTTTTCCAAGCCTTGAAAATGGAACGAACTGCCATGGGTATTATTCTTTTCCTTATCATCGTTGTTGCCATATTCAATATGGTTTCATCCTTGGTGATGGTGGTCATGGAAAAGCGAAAAGAAGTAGCGATCTTGAAAACAATTGGTGCTTCTCACGCTTCAATCATTCGCATCTTTTTATTGATGGGCATCATACTAAGTAGCATCGGCACTCTCACAGGTTTGCTGGCTGGCGTAGTTCTTTCGCTGAACTTAGAAGCAATCATTGCGTGGATTGAAAAAGTCAGCCATACTACATTTTTGTCAGGTGATGTGTATTATATTGACCATGTACCTGCCATTTTGGATACTGGTTCTGTGATGATGGTGGCAGTTGCAAGTTTATGTATGGGCATTTTAGCAACGCTTTATCCAGCTTGGCGAGCTGCACAAATACCGCCTGCTGAGGCTTTGCGCTATGAATGATATGGGAGGAAAAAAATGTCTTTAGCTGCTCTGAAAACCAAAGCAAGAAAGGCAATCATGGCTGGCAAATATGAGGCGGCTTTAAATTTCTATGCTGAAATTCATAAAGAAGAACCTTCTGATTTACGCATGTTTACCAAACTTGCTGAAATGAAAGAAAAAACTGGCGACTTGGGTGGTGCTGTTCGAGATTACACTAAAATTGCTAAACAATATGCTGATGAAGGTTTTGTAGTTCAAGCCATCGCTATCAACAAACTTATCCTTCGCCTTGACCCTGAACAAACAGAAATTAAACAACGCTTGCGCCACTTATCTTCTGAGCGCGGAGAAGACTGGGCTTTAAGCACTATTATCTCAAGCGATATTGCCCAAACCAGTAAATCAAAATCCAGTCGCATCCCATTGCTTTCAGGGCTTTCAGGTCAAGAGTTGGATGACTTTATTGAGTCTTTAGAACTGCAAGAGTTTTCTGAAGGTGATGCCATTTACAACAAAGGTGATGTTGGCGACATACTATATATTATTGGTATGGGTGAAGTACACTTAGAGACAGAGAACGCACGCGGTAACAAACAAATATTTTCAAAGTTATCTGAAGGTGACTTCTTTGGTGAGCTTGCTTTCATGAGCAAAAAAGACCATGTAGATTCAGCCATCGCAAAATCAGATGGTAATGTTTTATTACTAAATCGTAAAAACTTTGATGAGTGGGTTAAAAAATACCCATCCATCCATGACACTGTTGAAGATTTTTACCGTCAACGTGTTTTAGCTCGAATATTAGCCATCACACCAGTCTTTGAAAAAATACCTTCCGAGGCTCGTATTCCTTTGGCGCAAAAGTTCAGCTTTTCATTCTTTAAAGCTAACGACACAATCATTAAAGAAGGTGATGTGGAAGATACATTCTTTCTTATTCGCTCAGGAAGAGTGAAAATTTCCACAATCAATAAAAAAGATACATCTAAAAACATCATACTTGGTACACTAAGCGAAGGTTCATTTTTCGGTGAGGTTTCCATGTTGACCAAAATGCCACGCACTGCAACCGTGACCGCAGTAGGCGCAGTTGAGCTTATGGTTTTAACAGGGGATAAATTTTTGGACATTGCCAAAACATACCCAACCGTCAAACAAGTTGTAGAGGCATACCTCAAACAACGTGTGAAAAGCACAATCAAAAAAATGAATGCGTAGTTTCTAATAATGCTATGTGTAACCAACCTGTGTAAGTCTTATACGACACCACAAGGTAACCTTGAAATATTGAAGTCTGTGAACCTCGAAGTCGATAAAGCTAGCTTTATCGCAATCGTTGGTGAATCGGGCTCTGGAAAAAGCACACTACTACAATTACTAGGCACGCTAGACTATGCCGATTCAGGTGAAATATTCTTAAATGATATTGCAATTCACAATCTACCTGAAAACAAACTGGCGACGCTTCGCAACCAACATATTGGTTTTATTTACCAAGCCCATCATTTGATACCTGAACTCACTGCACTTGAAAATGTTATGCTCCCCTTGCTCATTCAGGGTAAGTCAAAAAAATATGCGCAAGAAAAAGCACTTACCTTATTGCAACAACTTAAACTTGAAAAACGCGCCACTCACATACCCGCACACCTATCAGGTGGAGAAGCGCAACGTGTGGCTGTTGCTAGGGCTATCATAACAAAACCAACACTTATACTTGCTGATGAACCCACTGGAAACTTGGATGAGTCTACGGCGACAACCGTTTTTGATATGATACTTCAATTATGCAAATCAGAAGGTGTTGCTGTTATTATGGTAACGCATAGCCAAGCTTTTGCAGAGAGTTGCGACCATGTTTACAAGCTATCTCAACACCAACTCTCAAAACAAGTATCTTAAAAAAACTTGACAAAACAAACACTTCTCATACATTTGCTAATACTGTTTCGAGTTTAGAACACTTAAAGCGGAATTTACTTTCAATTTTACTGAGGCAGATATGACCAAAGCTGAAATAGCAACAATCATATGCGACCGTGTCGGGCTATCGAAAAAAGAGTCCGCAGAGATCGTTGAAGTTCTCCTCGAAGAAATCAAAGGTGTACTTGCAAAAGGCGAAGACGTTAAAATATCTGGCTTTGGTCACTTTAGTGTCCGCGAGAAAAATGCCAGGCGTGGTCGCAATCCCAAAACAGGTGAAAGTATCACCATTAAATCAAGAAAAGTTGTTACATTTCGAGCCAGCCAACTTGTTAAAAACCAGCTTCAAGAAGATTAAGTCCTTTTCTGATTCATGAGCAATCAAAGTAACGTACAACTTAAAAACCTTAAAAATTCAGGTGTTCAAGTCCCTACACTGCCCGATAAGCTTTTTTTTTCTATTCGTGAAGTCAGCGACCTATGCGAAATAGAACCGCATGTTCTTCGTTATTGGGAAACAGAATTCAAGCAACTAAAACCCGTCAAAAAAAGTGGTAACCGTCGCTTTTATAGGCACAGAGACGTTTACACAGCTTTACAAATTAAACATTTACTCTACGATTTAAACTTCACCATTCGTGGTGCAAAAAAGCGAATCACCAACGGTGACCTCGCGGAAATTATTGAAAGTAAACATAATAACACTACAGTTAGCCTGCATACAATCCGAGAAGAACTCGAAAGTATCAAACACCTGTTAGACTTTTAAATCACATCGGGGCGTAGCGCAGCCTGGTAGCGCACCACACTGGGGGTGTGGTGGTCGCAAGTTCAAATCTTGCCGTCCCGACCATTTTTCCCCGATAAAACAATATCTCACATCATCTTAGAAAGTGGTAAAAATTGTCACTTCCTCACAAATAGGCGGCTATTCTTTTACCTAACCATTTTTTAACTCGATTTCATCAGCTCAATGCTCACCGAAAGCCCTACTTTCTCACTGCTATCTAATTTTAAACTTCCACCATCACGCTCAAGGATTTCTTTAACAATCGCTAACCCCAAGCCATGCCCTTCCTCTTTTTTCCTGCCACGCACATCATCCACACGGTAAAATCGCTCGGTAACACGGTTAATATGTTTACCAGAAATACCACACCCTTCGTCTTGAAGCCTAATACACACAACACTATCGGTATCTTCAATACTAAAATGAATGCTTCCTTCAACGGGAGAGAAACGCACCGCATTATCTGCAACATTCATCAATATCCGATGGCAGTCCACTTCCGACATTGCTACACGCATAGACTGGCTGCTATCAAAACCTTTGAGCAACACCTGCTTCTGCTGCATCGCATACTCGAGTGACTGCCAAACTTGCTTGGCAACAGCAACGACATCACATGATTCATCTACCTTTGTTTGCTGATGTTCAATCTGATTCAATGTGAGCATACTATTCATCAAAGCATTAATATGTTTGGCTTCGCGGGCAATCACCGATACCGCTTCTTGACGCAGCTCAACATCATCAGAAAATGCTTCAATACTACGCGCGTAACCCAGCAATGATGTTAGTGGTGTTTTCAAATCATGCATCAAATTCTCGAGCAGCGATTTTTGCTTTTTCTGAAGTTGCGTATATGCGGTCACATCCATACATAGCAACAGAGCTTCTTGTTTATTCAACTCAGCCAACCTTGGCAGAAAAACGCGACCATCTACTTTCATTTCAGGCAATACCTGATGTTCAGGCAACGCTTTTAAAGCCTGTTGATACGCTTTCAACCAATCATTATCTCTATAAAAAACAAGTATAGATTGCGGCAAATTCGGCGAATCAGAGAAGTGAAAAAGCTCAGATGCTTGTGTATTACCACCCATCACCCGCCCCAAATGGTCAACCCGCAACACCACTTCTGAAATACTGGAAAGCAGCACATCCAAACGCTGCCCTCTTGTTTTGAGTGTGCGTTGCAGCGATTCATACTTGTGTTGCAGCCTTGCATGGTCTTGCTGTTCCATTTCAAGGCGTTGCTTGACCTTTTGCAAGCGGTAATACAATACAAGGGCGGCTACCAAAGTCAAAAGCCACAACATATCCATATTCATGCTTTCTCTTGAAACCTATAACCCATGCCACGCACTGTTTGCACGCATTCACCTTGCCCAAAAGCTGCAAGGTCTTTTCGCAGACGTTTCACCGTGGCATCCACCGTGCGCTCTTCTACAAAGGAGTCTATGCCCCAAACCAAATCCAATAATTGCTCACGCGAAAATACGCGGCTGGGTTTATTCATTAAAACTTGTAAGAGTTTAAACTCCAAAGGGCGCAGCGAGAGCAATTCCCCTTCAATCCGAACTTCAAAACTTTCTTCACACAACTGTATACAATGACTATCAAAACTTTCCGTCACTTTACTCACCGAACGACGAAGCAATGCCGCCACGCGTGCCACAAGTTCATTGGGCTCAAAGGGTTTGCCTAAATAGTCGTCCGCGCCCTCATTCAAGCCTCGGATGCGTTCATCTGTCATGGTTAAAGCTGTGACCATCAATACGGGCAATAATGATGTCTTTTCCTGCCCTCTAAGCCAGCGAAGCACATCTAAACCACGTTTGCCTGGAATCATCCTATCCAGTACCAAAGCATCATAATGATTATCTTTTAGTAACTTTTGCGCATCCAAGCCATCATCACACAATGTGGTTTGGTAACCTTCTCTTTGCAAATGAATATCTATTAATCGCGCAATCGAAGCATCATCTTCAACAATGAGAATATGTTTGCTCGATGTCGCCACTATACCTTTCCTCCAAATGCAAAGTTGTGAATATTCGCGTATTCAATCTCCAACTCTAATGCTTTCTTACTTAACAAGCTAAACATAAAGCGCATCCATTGGCTGGCAAGCTTCGGCTCTTCCAATGTCATCAAATCAAAAAATGTGCGCTCTAGTGTTAACGCATGCGTATGACGCTCTACCGTCAAAGTTGCAGAATGGGTGCGTTGCTCGTCTAAGAATGAAAATAAACCGAACACTTCACCTTTACGCAAACTGTTATATTTATAGCCGCTGGCAGAGTGCACAACCACTTTTCCATCCAATATGATATGCATTTTTCCTGCTGATGCTTCGCCTGCGCTATAAATGGTTTTTCCTGCCTCAAAGGTCTCTGGTGTTAAACAACTAAACAATAACATCGCATGTTTTTCGTTTATACTTCCCATTAAAGGCAGCCTATAAAAATCTTGAAACCTTTTATCACTAACTATCAACGACTCTGCCATAGAACCCTTGTTTGAATATTCCATAATATTCTGTGTATTCATTTTATCTCCTTCTTATCTATAAGGTAGAGACACAGTAAATAGTTACATGACAAATTGATGACATAGGCACTGTGTCATCATACTGTCACATAAATAATTTACTATTCGCCGCAAGAAAAACTCGATAACATATCGAATATATTATACCTATAACTGGGAGCACAACATGAAAAAACAAGTTTCACTAACAGCACTTGCCCTTACAGTCGCAATATCTGCAACTGTGATGTCAGCAACTACTGCACAAGCCGTAACCGTTGCTGATGATGGCGAATCAAAGCTTAAAATCAGTGGTAAAGCATTTTTAGGCTTTACCCAAGTTGATAACGCAGGAACAAAAACAATCGGTGGCAATGTTGACCGCTTCTACTTCCAAGCCAAATATACCAAAGATATCTGGACTGCACGCATCACCACTGATGTGAACAATGAACAAAACAACGTGACCCTTAAACGCAACATGAATGTGTTTTTGAAGTATGCATATTTAGAAGGTAAATTCTCAGATGCAGCAACACTTCGCCTTGGTTTGTCGCACACACCTTGGATTGACTACGAACAAAAGCTTTGGGGGCATCGTTATGTGTCTAAAGTAACATCGGACTATATGGGTTATGACACATCTTCAGACTATGGCATTGGTTTGAAAGGTAAGTTTGCTGATGACTTCGTAAGTTATTGGGTTACCGCAACAAACGGTGGCGGATACGGCAAACCCAATCAAACGGGTGCTGTGGATTTAAACACACGCGTAACATTTAAACCTATGGATGGCTTGGATGTTTCATTGCAATATGTTTCTGGCTATAAAGGCAAGAAAACTGACAGCACAGTAAATATTGCAGACAAACATACGATGACACAAGTTATGGTCTCTTATGGTACGAGTGACTTCCGTGTTGGCGTGAACGCTATTGACGTTAAAAACATGAAAACCACAACGGGTGATGACCGTACTGCAACTGGTCTTTGGGCAACTGGCAAATTCAGCAAAGAATTCGGTGCATTCGCTCGTCTTGATTCAGAAGATAAAGCTGGTGTTAAAAAAGATCACACTGTTATTGGTTTTGACTACTTTGCGCAAAAAGGCGTAACACTAACTGCCGCATATGACCTCAAAGATGATAATGGCACAAAAACAACAACTGTTGGTCTATTTTCTTTGGTTAAGTTCTAAGCAACAAGCAAATTAAACCCCCTCATAGGTTTACATCCGAAAAGTCGCTAGCCATTAGGCTGGCGACTTTTTTTGGTGAACCAAACACTGGAATATAGACATTGTCATATTGATGTCACATTCACATGTAGAGTACCACACAATACAAACGAACAAGGAGTTCATTGATGAAAAAGCAAGTCATCTTAATCTCAGCATTAGCCTCACTCAGCTTCTTTGCTGGAAACGCTGCACAAGCAGAAAACGTCCATATTGTAGGGTCATCCACAGTGTATCCTTTCGCTTCTTATGTTGCCGAAGAGCTGGGCGCAACCACACGCTTCAAAACCCCAATCATTGAATCCACAGGTTCTGGTGGTGGCATGAAGTTGTTTTGTGCAGGTCATGATAGCAACACACCTGACATCACCAACGCATCTCGTCGCATGAAACCAAGTGAGTTTAAGTTATGCGCAAAAAATGGTGTCCGCAACATCACAGAAGTCGTGATTGGTTTTGATGGTATTGCCATTGCACAATCTAAAACAAACAAACCCATTAACTTAACACGCAAACACATTCTTCTCGCCGTCGCTGCTGAAGTGCCCAATAAAGCAGGTACGAAACTGATTCCAAACCCATACAAGTATTGGAATGAAATTGATGCTTCACTACCGCATCGCCCTATTATCTTTTATGGTCCGCCAACTTCTTCAGGTACACGTGATGCATTTCATGATTTGGTGATGAAAGCATTGACCAAAAAAATGGATATTTATACCAAGCTTTACAAAGCTGACCCAGTAAAAAATAAAAAGTATAAAAAGTATAAAACAATTCGTACCGATGGTATTTATGTCCCCTCAGGTGAAAATGATAATCTTATCGTACAGAAGTTGACCAAAGATAAAAATGCATTTGGTATTTTTGGTTACTCTTTCCTTGAAGAAAATTCAGGTCGTGTATCAGCAGCTACCGTTGAAGGTGTTGCACCTGAGCCTAAGGCCATTTCTTCAGGTAAGTACCCAATCTCTCGTTCTTTGTTCTTCTACATCAAAAATGACCACCTTAAAAGGGTCAAAGGTATGCAGGAGTATATCAATATGTTCGTTGACGAAGACATGATTGGTGAAGACGGTAATTTAACCGAAATTGGTTTGATTGCTTTACCAGAATCACAACGTGATGAAGTTCGTCACAATGTAAAAGCGCATAAAAAGCTGACCGCTAAAGACTTAAAACACTAAGTTTGGTTAAGCCAGTCCAAAAGGAGTGCTGCCTTTTTACTTTTAAGGTGGCACTTTTTTATTCTTTAAAACAGTATGCGTGCGCATAATTAATATTAGTATGATGAACAGGGTTCTAACTTGAATATTTCAGATGCTGCATTTTATTTCTTTATCACAGCACTTCCTATTGCAGCCGTTGTAGGCTTCTTGGTAAGAGCAAAGGTACAAAACGCTTTTAATGATACGCATTGGCGCTCTTTGCCTGTGCATTATGCCTTTTATGTAGGTCTTTTTATTGTTCTCCCTGGCGCGATAACTTTTTTCTTCGCCAGCGCGCTTCACCTGCTGACCTTATATACCGCAGATGGTTTTTACGTATTGGTTATTGCTGTTTTACTCAGTGTTTTAGGCAGTATTTACAGCTTAAAAAATGTTCGCCCAACACTCTGCGCCCGCGAATCCGTTGAGCGCATCATTCGCTACTTTCTGGTCGTAGCAGCATTGATTTCAATTTTAACCACCATTGGCATTGTTCTAGCCATCGTTTTTGAAGCCATTCACTTCTTCAAAATTGTCAGTTTATGGGAGTTTTTAACAGGTACACACTGGGCTCCAGATGATGCCACTGAAGGTAACACCACGGGTATGTTTGGTTCTATCCCAATTTTTGCAGGCACATTTATGATTACCATCATCGCCATGTGTGTCGCAGTGCCTGTGGGCATCTTATCCGCCGTATACATGTCTGAATACGCCAGCGAACGTGTGCGTAATATTGCTAAACCTGCTTTGGAGATTTTAGCAGGTATCCCCACCGTTGTTTATGGTTTCTTCGCAGCCATTACAGTTAGCCCACTGGTGGTTGAGTTCGCAGAGGTTGTCGGGCTTCATGCAGACTATACCAATGCTTTAACACCAGGTTTGGTGATGGGTATTATGATTATCCCCTTCATTTCATCATTATCTGATGATGTGATTCGAGCAGTGCCTCGCTCACTGCGTGATGCCTCTTTAGCACTTGGCACCACAAACTCTGAAACCATTATCAAAATTGTTCTGCCCACAGCTCTTCCTGGCATTATTGCTGCTTGTTTATTGGGTGTGTCTCGCGCTTTGGGCGAAACCATGATTGTGGTCATGGCTGCGGGTCTGCGCCCCAACCTCACATGGAACCCTTTGGAAGGCATGACCACGGTGACCGTACGTATTGTGGATGCACTTACAGGCGACCAAGCTTTTAATTCGCCTGAAACTTTATCTGCATTTGGTTTAGGGCTTGTCCTGCTCGTGATTACATTGATGTTAAACTTTATATCTATTTATGTGACACGCCGCTTTAGGAGCCAATATGAATAAGATTGTATCCACCAAGGCATTAAAACGCCGCTACCGCAAAGAAAAAATATTTAAAGGTGCTGCAGTTTTTGCATTGTTACTGGCGGCTTCATTCTTGGTGTTTTTCTTCTCCAACATGATTGGCAAAGGTATGTCTGCATTTTCCCAAGCTGAAATCCTTGTTGATGTTCACTACAATGAAGCCAGTGTTAAAAGCTATCGTAAAGCCGTTGATAAGCCTTACCGCAAGATAGTGAGCCGTGGTTGGCTGCGCACCCTACCCCTCTACATGGAAGACAACCCTGAAGTGATGCGAACAACGCGCCAAGAGTGGGTACTTGCAACTGCAGATGTGGATCAATACCTCAAAGGTTATACCAACCGACTCAAAGACAAACACAAACAACAAATTGATAAACTGCAAGAAGAAGGAAGAGTTAAATTAGCCTTCAACACTGGTTTCTTCACCCGCGGCGACTCAAAAATGGCAGAACTTGCGGGTATTAAATCGGCAGTTATCGGTTCTATCCTCGTTCTGCTGGTTACGCTTGCCATTGCCTTGCCTATTGGTGTGATGACGGCGATTTATTTGGAAGAGTTTGCACCTGATAATCGCATTACTCAGCTTGTGGAAGTCAACATCAACAATCTTGCAGCCATACCCTCTATTTTGTTTGGCTTGTTGGGCTTGGCTATTTTCATCAACTTCTTTGGTGTGCCGCGCTCATCTGCCTTGGTCGGTGGCTTAACCCTTGCACTGATGACACTTCCCGTGATTATTATTACCACACGTGCCGCACTTCGCGCAGTGCCGAGCAGTATTCGCGAAGCTGCGTATGGCTTGGGTGCATCGCGCTGGCAAGCTGTGTTTCATCATGTTTTACCACTAGCGTTCCCTGGCATACTCACAGGTACAATTATTGGTTTGGCACAAGCCATGGGCGAAACAGCGCCATTGTTGGTGATTGGCATGATGGCGTATATCCCCGACGCGCCCACAAGTTTCACCGATGCTGCAACCGTGCTTCCTGCACAAATCTTCACATGGGCAGGTGAATCTATTCGCGCCTATGAAGAGCGAACAGCGGCTGCTATTTTAGTGTTGGTGACTATTCTGCTTTCCATGAATGCTTTTGCAATTTGGTTACGCAAACGATTTGAGACAAGGTGGTAACATGAGTAAATCAAAAATTAGCATCAATCAACTCAAGCTGTGGTATGGTGAAAGTCAGGCCTTGCATGGTATCGACTTGGGTATTGCTGAAAAGAAAATAACATCATTTATTGGACCTTCTGGTTGCGGAAAATCTACTTTATTGCGCTGCTTAAACCGCATGAATGACCATATCTCAAGCTGCCGTATTGAAGGCAATGTTTTGATGGATGATATTGATATTTATGATCCGAGCGTGGATGTTGTGCAACTTCGCAGCCATGTGGGCATGGTCTTCCAAAAGCCCAACCCTTTCCCTAAAAGTATTTATGAGAACGTTGCCTATGCCCCACGTATTCATGGCATTGCGAGCAAAGGTGCGGAAATGGATGAGCTTGTTGAAAATGTCTTAAAAAAAGCCAGCTTATGGAATGAAGTAAAAGACAAGCTTCATGAGCCTGGCACCGCCCTTTCAGGCGGTCAGCAACAGCGTTTATGTATTGCTAGAACGATTGCGGTAAAACCCGAAGTCATTCTCATGGATGAGCCTTGCTCAGCTCTTGATCCTATTGCTTCAGCAAAAATTGAAGAACTTATGGACGAATTAAAAAAAGAATACACCATTATTATTGTCACCCACAGTATGCAGCAGGCGGCTCGTGTTTCTGATTTCACAGCCTTCTTTTATATGGGTAACTTAATTGAGTTTGGTAATACAGGCGATATTTTCACCAAACCAAAACAGCAGCAAACAGAGGACTATATCACTGGTCGCTTTGGATAAGAGGTAAATACCATGCAACAACACACAATGAAAAGATTTGATGAAGAGCTTGATGCACTAAGAGAGCACGTTCTCGCTATGGGCGGCTTGGTTGAACGCGCCGTTGGTAATGCCGTGCGCTCAATGTTAGAACAAAATGAAAAGCTGGCAAAAAAGACTATTAAACGTGACAGAGCCATTAATGCCTTGGAAGTACAATGCGATGAAATGACACGCGATATTTTGGTACGTAGGCAGCCTGCCGCTGGTGACTTACGCTTTATTATGGGCATCATCAAACTTGTCACCGATTTGGAGCGTATGGGTGACTTATCCACTGGCATCGCCAAAGGAACGCTTTATTCGCTGGAAAATCCACCACGTGTCTTTTCTAACCTTGATATCATGGCTGAAAAAGTTATTCGTCAGGTCAACCGTGCTTTGGATGCTTTTTCTCGTGGTGACACTGAGCTGGCAATGACAGTTATTGAAAAAGATGAAGGTATTGATGTGCTTTACAAGCGCATGTACCGTGAAATGCTCACTTATATGATGGAAGACCCGCACTCAATCAGCTCATCCATTATTTTGTCCAATATGGCAAAAAACTTGGAACGCATTTCTGACCATGCAACCAATATTGCTGAAATGGTCATTTATATTGAACAAGGGCATGATATTCGTCATGTTGACCATGAAGCCGCAGCCCGCATTCTTGCTGGTGAGGATATTGATTAATCATTCAAGACGTGACGAAAGCTTAAAATAAGATTAACTTTCTCTCTCTTTTCGAGGGGGAAGTATCATGGTTCGTAAAAGTGCAATTACCAGTATGTTTGCGGGGTCTCCAGTGCGCCCATTACAACAGCACATGGAAAAGGT
Organism: Mariprofundaceae bacterium; assembly: GCA_015663235.1. Classification (GTDB taxonomy): domain Bacteria; phylum Pseudomonadota; class Zetaproteobacteria; order Mariprofundales; family Mariprofundaceae; genus Ghiorsea. Next base: position 30,246 of record DQSL01000126.1, on the reverse strand, counting down.
ATGCGAATGCACTAGCCAGCTACCATCTTTTTTTAAGGCAATGGCAGCACAAAAATTTGATGATGCCACTGCAATTCAAAAGAAAATATCAAAACTGGAAAATGAAGCAGACACGTTAAAACACAAGCTTCGTATGAATTTACCCAACAGTTTATTCATGCCTATGCCCAGAGAGCAGATATTAGATATTGTGACCCAACAAGATAAAATTGCCAATATGGCAAAAGATATTGCGGGCATCATGCTTGGTCGAAAAATGCAGATGCCAGAGTCTATTTCTGAACTTTTTATTGCATTCGTTGAATGCTCTGTGCAAGCCTCTGAACAAGCCAAGAAGGCAATCAATGAACTTGATGAGTTGGTTGAAGCAGGCTTTCGCGGTGGTGAAGTCACTGTTGTGCAAGATATGATTAAAGATTTAGACAAGACTGAATACGAATCTGATAAATTTGAACAACAAATTCGCCATGCCTTATTTGCCATTGAAAAAGAGTACCCACCCATTGATATGATGTTTCTTTATCGCATGATTGATTGGACAGGCGAGCTTGCTGATATTTCTCAACGTGTAGGCTCTCGTTTGCAACTACTTTTGGCGCGATAAGGATATAAAACAATGGAATCTATCATTATCGCAAACGCAGAAATTTATATCACATTAGCCATTGTATTCGGCTTATTTATGGCATGGGGAATTGGTGCAAATGATGTTGCCAACGCCATGGGAACATCGGTTGGCTCTGGCGCATTAACCTTTAAACAAGCCGTTATTATCGCTGCGGTGTTTGAATTTGCTGGAGCAGTTCTCGCTGGTGGATCTGTCACCAACACCATTCGCAAAGGCATTATTGATGTCTCATCACTCAATGACACACCCGAAATCTTAATTCATGGTATGTTGGCTTCATTGCTTGCTGCTGGTTGCTGGTTATTGATTGCAACGCGTAAAGGCTGGCCAGTATCCACAACCCACTCCATCGTGGGTGCGATTGTTGGCTTTGGTGCAGTGTGTATTGGTATGGAAGCCGTGCAATGGGGTAAAGTGGGCACGATTGCCATGAGTTGGATAACATCTCCACTCTTGGCTGGAACCATGGCTTTTTTCTTATTTCGTAGTATTCAAAAATTAATCATCAACACCGACAATCCGCTTGAACAAGCAAAGAAATATGTACCTATTTATATCTTTATCGTGGGTTTCATTATTTCCATGGTCACCATGGTCAAAGGCTTGAAACATGTTGGCGTGAAGCTCCCACTAGATGAAGCTGCTATGATTGCAGCAGGTTTAGGGCTGTTTATCATGGCTTTAGGCACGTTGATGATTCGCAGACTTAAATTTGACCCAACAGATGACAAGGATTTTCATTTCACCAATATGGAAAAGATATTTGGTGTGTTAATGATTTTCACAGCCATCGCCATTGCTTTTGCCCACGGCTCCAATGATGTTGCCAATGCGATTGGCCCTGTGGCAGCTATAGTTGGACTGGTTCAAAATGCTGGGGAAATTGCAGCCCAATCATCCACACCCATTTGGATTCTTATTCTTGGTGGTGCTGGTATCGTGTTTGGTTTGGCAACTTATGGGCATAAAGTGATTGCCACAGTTGGCTCTGGTATCACAGAATTAACACCAAGCCGTGGTTTTGCAGCTACATTAGGGGCGGCTGTAACGATTGTGTTTGCATCAGCGATTGGTCTTCCTATTTCAACAACACATACGCTTGTTGGTGGTGTATTGGGTGTGGGTCTGGCGCGTGGTATTGGTGCATTGAATGTGGGTGTGATTCAAACCATTTTCATGTCTTGGATTGTCACATTACCTGCTGGTGCGACCTTGGCAGTGATATTCTATTATATCTTACAAGGCACATTAGGCTAACACCCCAAAGAAAGTCATACAAAGGGCAGCTCACAGGCTGACCTTTGATATGCGTTCAAGCACATCATCCGCACTCAACCCTTGCTGCCTAAGCAGTTGGAGTGGTGTTGAGTATTTACTCTTAGCAAGGCGCGCACCCTGCTCATCCACAAGCAAAGCATGATGTATATAAACGGGTGATTCATAGCCTAACAACAACTGTAACAACCGATGAACTGGTGTACTGCTTCTTAAATCTTCCCCGCGAATGACGTGAGAAATACCTTGTTGTGCATCATCCACAACGACTGATAAATGATAGCTGTATTGAATGTCTTTGCGCCCAATAATTACATCACCAACATCTGCCACATCAAATGATTGCAGCCTATCGTTAGCATCAATCCAAGCCTCTTTCCAGCCCATAAGTTGCGCAACCTTTTGAGTGTCTAAACGCCATGAGAAAGGTTTCTTTTTTTTAAGATTTAACACTTCATTCGGGGGCAATGCCAAACATGTTCGCGGATAGTTATCCAAAATTGGGTTCGCAGTGGCGACAGATTGAATCTCTTTTCTTGAACAAAAACATGGGTATAACACATCCATCGCAATCAACTTATCCAAAGCCTCTTGGTACAAGTCTAAGCGTTGTTGTTGAAAGCTTGGCTCGCCATCAAAGTGGATGCCCAACCAAGCCAAGTCATCCATAATCTGTTGGCTAAATTCAGTTTTACATCGGTGAAAATCAACATCTTCAATACGCAATATCATTTGCGCTTTATTGGACTTTGCCCAAGCTTCGCATTGCAAAGCCGAATAAATATTACCCAAATGCAACAAACCTGATGGTGACGGGGCAAAGCGCGTTTTCAACACATTATTTTGCTTCGTCTACAGTTTCTTGTTGCTTCGTAATCAGTATAGGTTGTCCCTCTTTAACGCGCTCAGGGCGAAGTAATGCGTAGACTTCATCTTCTAGTTCAAGCTCCAAGTCATCATGTACAATATACGATAGCCCATCACGAACCACCGCCAAGGGTTGAACACCACTGGGTATACGGAGTTCTTTTATTTTAGAACCTGCAAGTAGCGAAGCTTCATCCACCACTTTGGTATCAAAAACAAGGCGTTTTCGTGTTGCTTGGTCATGCCAATAACTGAATGTGTATGGCTTAGCAAATAAACGTTTCGCCTGAATTTGATGCATCAAACTTGCATATTTTTTCTCATCGCCTTCTTCTAAAGTGACGTATACTTCTTGGATATGAAACATATCAAAAGCCAATCTTGCGATGTGTAAATTATGGTCAGACGAGCCTGTCATCACAATCACGGTATCAATTTCTTCGGCATGAACAATTTCCATATACAAGGGATCCAAAGCATTGCCACGCACAGCCTCAAAACCTGCTTGTTTGAGTTGGCTTACCACTTGACCATTCATATCAAGAAAGCGTACTTCCCTGTCTTCACTCAACAAACGGCCCAGTTCTGCACCAACTTGCCCACCACCAATGATTAACACCGAGCGGTCGCTCCCACCTTCAACATCCAACCAATGACTTAAAGGTTTCGCAATAAAGCTATACAAAAACACCGACACAATAATAATAATATAAATTAAGGCGAGTAACGTTTCAGCGTGGGGATGGTTGGCTTCTAGAAGAATAATCGAAAATAAAGATGTGACACCTGCTGCAACAACGCCTCGTGGTGCCATGAATGCTAAAAAAGCCATTTGTCCTTTGTTTAAACCACCACCAAAAGTTGATAACCAAACTGCCAAAGGACGGACGAAAATAGCTAAAATAGCAAATATCAAGAGCCCCTGCCATAACCATACTTCCATCAACTGAAGATTGAGGTTCGCTGCCAAAAGTACAAATAACATGGATATAAGCAGCATAGATAAGCTGCCTTTAAAGTGCTTTAGATTTTGCAGGTCCGAAATATCCATACGTTGTAACACAGCACCTGCAAGCAACACTGCCAATAGACCTGCCTGTGAGCTCAGTGAATCTGCGAGCAAGAAAAGACCCCAAGCCACCGCCAAGCTGAGCACAGCACGTAGCTCTAAACCTTCAGCTATATTGTGGCGTAGCATCAGCCCTAGCAGCCAACCACCTAAGCCACCAACCAAAGCACCCGCTGCAAACTTCATCATAATTTCTTGGAAAGAATGCAACGCATCCAAATCGGGCAACAACACAATTTGCAACATCACAATAGCTAAAATCGCACCCACAGCATCCACCAACATGGCTTCGCCCGTTAAGATATGACTAACATCTCTGTCTAAACGTACTTGACGCACGATAGGGGTGATAACTGTCGGGCCACCAACCGCGACTAGCGCTCCAAACAGCAATGAGATTGGCCAGTCCATGCCGACAATATAATGCACCGCAGCACCACCGATAAGCATGGTAAAAATGGGTGCAACCAACACCAGCCTGCCTACCGTCCAGCTATGGTCACGTAATGTTTTTAAATTAAGGTTAAGCCCGCCTTCAAACAAAATCACAGCCAAACCAAGCTCTATCAAGGTGTGTAACGCACCTTCCAGTAAATTTGCTTGAATAACATTCAAACCATAAGTGCCTAAAATCATACCCGCCGCTAACCAAATAATAATCGGTGGAAACTTCAGCCGCGCCGCAACCAATTGCGCGCCGACCGCTATCAAAACGGTAATGACAAATGCTGCAGTTGGTGTGCTTTCAACAATCATATGGCTTAGCTCAGTGCCACAACACAGTCCATCTCAACCTTTGCTGCCAAGGGAAGGGCAGCTACAGCCACTGTGGAACGCGCAGGTTTGTGTTCGCCAAGCCATGCTGCATAAATTTGGTTCACCTCAGTAAAGTCAGCCATATCTTCTAAAAAAATGGTCACTTTCACAATCTGATTCAAGCTACCGCCTGCTTGCTCAATCACCGCAGTTAAGTTTTTTACCACTTGCTGCGCTTGGCTTGCCACATCACCTGCAACCATCTCACCCGTGTTAGGGTTCAAGCCAATTTGCCCTGAAGTATAAAGCATATCATCACACTTGATTGCTTGGCTATATGCACCCACGGCTTGCGGAGCTTGATCGGTATGAATCGCTTGTAATGACATATGCTATTTTTCCTTTTCCTTCTTTTTCTTCTTTTTCTTCTTAAACGGGTTGGTCAGTGTTTGCCCAAAAGATGCAACACTTTTCATAACTGAACCAAAGCGATGCTTCACCACATGACCACCCAATCCTTTCGGATGATGTCTGCGCACTCTTGCCACGTGACCCAATGCCTTAAGCGCCTTGAAAACACGTGCTAAATGTGCCCTATCTTCAATCTCAATGAGAACATATAACAAAGTAAGCGTCCCAGGAAGTTGTTCAATCTTCAGGTCTTCTATGTTTGCATCTGCTTTGGATAAAGATGAAGTCACCAACCCCAAAGAGCCGCGCTCGTTGGTGCAAAACACTTCAATACCCGTTTTATAAAACTGATCTGGTTTTGCTTGCCAGTCCACTTCAACCCATTGATCGGATTCTTTGCGCATCACCACAGGACAATGGTAATCGTGGACAATAAACCCTTCACCCTTCATAAATGCGCCCACCACATTATCCCCAGGAATCGGGTGGCAGCAGCTCGCAGCTTGCATATTTGACTCTGCAAAAATCTTATTCCGCACCACACTTTCATCATCTTTATGCAGATAGTTAACCAACGTCGAAACATCTATATCACCACGACCCAGCTTTTCTTTAAGCTCTGCATCATCACTACACTCGGCAAACTGCAACATATCATGACGGATAGTCTCTTTACCCAACACACTGTTGAGCAAATGTTCACCCAAGCGCACAGCACTTTCTTTCTCTTGCAGCCTAAACCACTGACGAATACCTTGCTTGGCTTTTGCCGTTTTCACCCATTGCAACCATTTGCGTGAAGGTGTTTGCTCAGGGCTGGTTAACACCTCAATTTCGTCACCATTATGTAAATTTTGCTGGAATGCGGCTGGTTCGCCATTGATGCGCACACCCAAACAGTGGTTGCCAATATCCGTATGTACCGCATACGCAAAATCAAGCGGTTTACTGCCTCGTGGCAAAGCAAACAAATCACCATCTCTTGAAAACACATACACTTCTTTAACAAACAAATCCAAGCGCACATTTTCAAGAAATTCACCAGGGTTATCAACGGTATGAATCGTTTCAGCTAACTGTTTCAGCCATTGGAAACCTTCGTGTTCTTTCTTTTCATTCGGGTTATCTTTGGATTTATACAACCAATGTGATGCCACGCCTTCTTCGGCATAATGGTGCATCGATTCGCTACGAATTTGCACCTCAATACGGAAATTATCAGGGCCAATCACCGCTGTGTGCAGCGATTGATAACCATTGGCTTTGGGCAGTGCGATATAATCTTTAAAACGACCAGGGACAGGGTGATACAAGCTGTGAATCATGCCCAACACATGATAACAAGCGGGCGTATCCTCAACAATCACTCGGAAAGCAATAAAGTCGTAAATATCATCGAAATCGAGGCTCTTGCGCTGCATTTTTTGATGCAGGCTATACATATTCTTCATGCGGCCTTGCACGTTGGCTTCAATGCCCTGCCTGCTCAGTGCTTCTTGGATAATACCCTCAAGACGTTCTTGGGTTTGGCGCAAAAAATCAAGTTTACCCTCAAGCTTTTGTTCAAGTTCGCGGTTGGCTTCAGGGTCGATATATTTAAACGCCAAATCTTCCATCGCCTGCGCAATCCAATGAATACCCAAGCGGTGCGCAAGCGGTACATAAATTTCCATGGTTTCAATAGCAATGCGCTTTTGTTTATCAGGTCGCATCACCGAAAGCGTGCTCATATTATGCAAACGGTCGGCGAGTTTCACGAGTAATACCCGCAAATCTTTGGCGGTCGCCATAATCATTTTTCGGAAGTTTTCAGCCTTTTGGTGTTCCGATGAGGTAAAGTGAATTTTACCTACCTTGGTCACCCCATCCACCAATTCCGCCACTTCATCACCAAAACGATGATGAATATCTTCCAACGTCACATGGGTATCTTCCACCGTATCATGCAGAAGCCCTGTCATAATCGACGGCACATCCATCTTCAAATCAGCCAAGTTTTTTGCAACACTTAAGGGGTGGGTAATATAAAGTTCGCCAGAACTACGGCGTTGTCTTGCATGGGCATGAGCTGCAAACACATATGCCCGATTAATCAGCTCGACATCAGCTTTGGGCATATATGTGAGGACTTGTTCAGTTATTTCAAAAATGCGGCTCATCAGCACAAGTCCTGTTTATTCAATAAGCCGCGCAAATAGAGAGTGGATTAATCAGCAAGCTCTGCTTGGGCTTGGGCTTGGGCTTGGGCTTGTTGGCGTTCTTGCTCATCAAGCTCATACACATTATCCCAAGTTACATAACCTTCGCCAAGCTCTTTAAGGGCTTGCACAGTTGGTTTATGTCCTTCCTCTTCTAGCACACTTGGCATACCATTCTGCAACTGACGCGCACGGCGTGCAGCGAGAACAACCATTTCAAAGCGGTTAGGGTAATGACGAATACAATCTTCAATGGTAACACGAGCCATAATATAGCCTCCAAATTAAGTCAGCCAAATCTACTCGCTGATTTTTCAATGTCGATACTTGTTTTCACCTTTGCCTTATCCCTAAAAAAACATGCCTAAGAAAACACCACATATACTAATTCTTGGCTTGGTTTGGGCTGAGCCAGAATCCACAGGTGCAAGCAAGCGTTTGATGCAGCATATTGCCATGTTCCAAAGCCTAGGTTGGCTGATTACCTTCGCCTGCGCTGCAGCCAACAATGATGCAACCAAAGCCTTGCAAACATTGGGCGTAAACACCCAAAAGGTTACACTAAATTGCAATAGTTTTGATGACTTTATTGCCGACTTAAAACCCAATGTCGTAATGTTTGACCGCTTTATGGTGGAAGAACAATTTGGCTGGCGCGTGGCGAATACTTGCCCGCAAGCTTTAAGGGTATTGGAAACCATTGATTTACACTGTTTGCGCGAAGCAAGGCATCAAGCCTTCAAAACCAAGCAAACTTTTCACCTTGATATGCTAAACAACGATATTGCCTTACGTGAAATTGCGGCTATCTATCGAAATGATGTATCCATCATTATATCCAACTATGAACATGACCTGCTGCAATCTCATTTCAATATCGACCCAAGTTTATTGCACCTCTGCCCTTTTATGTTGGAAACACCCGATACCAACACTCCAAACTTTGAGCAGCGCCAACACTTCATGACCATTGGCAATTTCAGACATGCACCCAACTGGGATGCCGTGCTTTGGCTCAAACAAGAAGTTTGGGGGCTAATTCGCCAGCAACTTCCAAAAGCTGAGCTGCATATTTATGGCGCATACACCCCGCCCAAAGCCACAGCTTTGCACAATGCCAAAGAAGGATTTTTGATTAAAGATAAGGCTGTGAGCGTACAAGATGTTATGCAAGCATCGCGTGTTTGCCTTGCCCCGCTTAGGTTTGGCGCAGGCATTAAAACCAAACTTGCTGATGCCATGATGTTTGGCACACCTTCAGTGACCACAAACATAGGTGCAGAAGGTATGATACCTGAACACAAAGGAAGTGATTTAGATTGGGCAGGAAACATCGCAGATGACGCGCAAGCCTTTGCCGATGCCGCAGTTGCTCTTTATCAGGATAAAGAAATGTGGGAAACCGCGCAAAATAATGGTTACAACATTGTAAACACGCTTTTTAATAAAGAAAGCAATCAACAAGCCCTGCTCAACCGTTTGTTCGATGTGCAAAACAACCTTGAAACCTATAGGCAAAAGAATTTTATGGGGTTAATGCTCAACCATCATCATCACCGCAGCACAGAATTTATGTCTCGCTGGATTGAAGCCAAGAACGCTTAATTTAAGAGCTACTTTTAAGCTTGGCCTCCTTAAGCTCGGATTCGGTGAGGCGCTGCTTTTTATTGCGCGTTTTCGATTCAGCAAGGCGGCTGGCATTTTTACCTTTGCGCCGTTCTTTAATGTATGTCGCTTTATGATGTGTCGATTCCTTCTTAATTATCAAGTAGTTATCGTAGTGGTCAATATCAAGTTCATCATTCTCAATCGCCGCAATGATAGCGCAGCCTGGCTCATTGCTATGCCCACAATTAGAAAACCTGCAAGATAACGCAAGCTCCAAAATATCCTCAAAGCTTTCTTCAATACCATCGCTGACTTCGGCAATCGCCAGCTCGCGCATACCGGGCATATCCACCAACATACCGCCCTGCTCAAGCAACATCAAATGCCTGCGCACTGTGGTGTGCCGCCCTTCGCCGTTGGCACTGACTTCTTGGGTTTCAAACGTGTCCTCGCCCACCAGTTGATTCATCAATGAGCTTTTGCCCACCCCCGATGAACCCACCATACAATACGTTTTCTTAGGTTTGATAAACTCGCGTACTTGTTCCACGCCTTGCCCTGTTTTATTGCTCACCTGAATCACGTCAATGGCAATGCCTGCATCTTCAATATCGAACAATAAGTCTTCAATGTCTTCAGGATGCATCAAATCAACCTTGGTCAAAATCAATACTGGCGTTATGTGTCCTTCGTTTACCAACACCAAAAATCGCTCAAGTTTGCGCACATGAAAATCATAATCACATGCCATCACAATCAATGCCGTATCTATATTAGCCGCAAGCAATTGGAATTCATCATCATAACCCGATGCTTTGCGCTTGAGCAGGGTTTTGCGCGGCAACACGGTGTGTATGCTGGCAAAATTATTTGAAGCAACATTATCGCTGTTGTGATGCTCAAGGCACACCCAATCACCCACGCAGGGAAACGCCGTTGCCCGCTCAGCACCATAAAAGAACTTACCCAATAGCTCAGCAGACAATTCCTTCTCGCCATCGTGTACGACCAATCTATCTCTATCCACAGCCACCACACGCGCCACACTTTGCGATTCCTCGCAAAACGTCTGCACATGTTCTTCAAACCAACTGTCTAATCCAATGTCACTTAAACTCACGGGTCACACACTAATCGTTAATTGTATTTGGGGAAGGCTTGCCTCTATTCCCCTTCATTCGTGAAGGTGTGGCAGAAAAAATGGTGGGGTAGAAACACTACATACCACCACTCCGTGACACCCCTTTCTACCTAAGGGGAATAAGATTAATATCGTGTGCCAATCCAAATCGTATGCCTCGCCCCATGCGTTTGTTCGGGATGACTTTTCACCAGCTTCTGCTCCACCTCAAACCCCACCTTCATCATGCGCTGCGTAAATGCCAAATCAGGTGCAGCAGACCATATGGTTAACACCCCACCCGACTTCAAGGCTTCATAAGCCTCAGTAAGCCCTGCCAAACCATACAATGAATCATTGCTATCTCGCGTATAACCATCAGGACCATTATCCACATCAAGCATAATCGCATCAAAGGTGTTTTTATGCTCCCGCATCACTTTGCCTACATCCTGATTGATGATTCGCGTTCGTTTATCTCTCATGGGATAACCAGCGCCTTTGCCAAGATAAAGCTGATTCCAGCGCACCACAGCCGCCATCAATTCAGAGACAGACACCGTGGCATCCGCATTCACATGTTTTAAAGCAGATGCAAGCGTAAACCCCATACCCAAGCCACCCACCAACACATGCGCGTTTTTTCTATCGCGAATCGGCTCGCAAGCAAGCTCCGCCAACACATCCTCAGAGTAGTGAAACGCATTATTCATCAGCTCACTGTCTTCGCTGTCCACGCGAATCGAAAAGGACTCGCCCTGCTGGAATATCCGCATAGTTAAGCCATGTTCGGTGGAAGTATCAATCAAGATATATTCACTCATAGCGAGCATCTACCATCTACTACCAAACACCCTCCTGATGAAGGTAAGTTGTCTAGCAAAAGAGACAGCTCTGGGGCGGTGCGAGTGTGGTGTACTAGAAACTTATTCAAAGATACTCAAATCCAAAGTCTCTATGCTGCCCATCCACATGGCATGTTCGTTATGGTCTTTCAAATCATCACCCGTATTGGCATGAATAAACACGGTCAATCCCTGCCTATTCAACATCAACCAAGGCACAACTTCGGCAAACTTCTCCGCCGTTAAACTAATCTGACAACTCCACATCGGATGCGGCCCCACAGGCTGTTGATGTTTAAATCCAACTGGCACATCAAACAACGCACCCACTTCATCACAAAGCTTGGATGCTAAATCAAATGTATTTTCATCATAATATATATGCGCGTGATAACCTTTTAAACTTTCCATCGTTTACTCATTTAGAATATATGTTTCTTCATAAATATCTTTAAGCGTGCGACCTTCAAACGTCCAGTATGGGGCAGGCTGAACAGAATAATCTGTGTTCATAAGCTTTTTAGTTGCCGCCGTAAGGGAACAAACATCACCACCAAGTTCCACCTTTTTTTCTTCCACTATTTTAACTGATGTATTACCATCTTTAAATATTAAGATGGAGCCAATAGGCAGCCCCATCACGCTAAAGTTCATATTTGAACGGCGACTAGATTTCATCTTTTTCGCTGAAAACTTCTCTTCTGGCGTAACATTTTCTGATAAATACCCCCCAACTTTAGGTGTAACATTTGATATGCTCAATAATTCTAACACTGCAATTACCCGTTCAGGTTCAATTGTAAAAAACTCACGACTTGAATTAATTCTACAGTTCCCAAACGCATGATGGAAAGCCTTCTCCACTTTAGAACAGTCTTCGACTACGCAGGCATATTCACACTCAAATCGTAAAGGTACACCTGTGGTATAAAGTTGCCGCATTCTATCGCCTACATCTTACTGACTTGTTTTTCCAATTTTCACTAACCCTGGCATCGCTGGGTTACTAAGCACATAAACTATCTCATTACTATCCATCATAACCCTTCTCCATTAAAACTACTATTTACCCTTTCAATCGTAGCCTGCTCCCGTTCTGTTCTGTCGCCATTTAGCATACGCTGAAAATCATCATAGATTTGTTGCAAATCTTCCACGCCCTGCTTGGGATAAGTCTCACATCCACAATCTTCAAACTTCACTTGTTCAACCAACTCACCCACTTGCCGATTGACTACTTTCTGCCTATCCGCATAAAGCTCTGGATCACCCTCTGCACCCATAAAAATCAAGGATTCCTTCTGCCCAAGCAACACATTGGCTTGCGCCATATATTCGGCATACGGCGTATGAAAAAAACCGTTGAGTTGTTTGTCGCATTGCATGGGATTGATTAACCGTGCCACGGTATTGGCAAAGGAGCGCACACCTAATCTATCACGCAAATGATAAATCCGACTTAAATCTGGGCATACATCGTTTAAGTCCATATACACCATACCTTCACCATCCATGATGTTTTTGGCTTCGAATAAAGCCGTTGCTGATTTGATGCCTGCGGTTTGTAAGACCTGCCAAGCTGTGACCCTGCCTGCGATGTTGGACACACCATGCACAAAGATGGGAATGCCTTTATCCCGCGCTTCCAAGGCTGCAATCAAATAAGCATGTGCAGCACGGCGTTTGCCTGCATAACAGGGTAAATCCACTGCACCTTGCGGGGCAATGGTTTGATTAAAATGAGAAATATGTTCTCTGGTGGCTTGGACAAACCCTGCAAGCTCGGCAGATGTTTCACCTTTCATGCGTTGGGCAATCAAAAATGCACCCACCTGCAATTCATCAGCTTGTGGGTTTAACAATTCAGAGAATACAAACTTGGCTTCGTCTTGGTTTAAATGCTCTGAGCCATGTTTACCACGCGCTACGCGTTTGATTAAAGCTGATACTTCCAAAGTATGTTTCTCCTACGTTTAGATTTCTCCACTACGGTCGAAATAACAAGCAACTGTACCCTTTTGTTAAGCTGCGCCAATATAGCTATTCAAAAAAGGGATAAAGCAAAATTTACTTATTTTGCGCCCGCTTTGGACTGATATATTGGAAATAAGCAGCTTATAAAGGGTGCTTTTTGATTCGGGACATCCATGTCCCTCAGGGCAAGCCTCGCCCTAAAGTGGGTACAAACAAGCCACACCATCTTTTGCCTGCATATCAAACGACTTACAATCATCTTTCGCAAATGGACAACGCAAAGCAAAAGCGCAACCTTCACTCGCCACGCCTTCATCGGCTTGTATATCTTGTAAACCCTTGCGTTGATTGGGATGAGCAATGGGTCGGGCATCCAATAATGCTTTGGTGTAAGGGTGTTTGGGATGGTTAAATACATCTGCAATCGCGCCTTCTTCCACCACAAAACCTGCAAACATCACCATCACTTTATCAGCAATATGTTGCACCACCGATAAATCATGTGAAATAAACAAATATGCCAAACCTTTGTCGGCTTGCAACTGCTGCAAAAGGTTCAAAATCTGCGCTTGCACCGATACATCCAAAGCCGATACAGGCTCATCCAACACCAATACTTCAGGCTCTACAATCAATGCTCTGGCAATGCCCACACGTTGGCGCTGACCGCCTGAAAACTGATGCGGATACCTATCCAACACTTCTGCACCCAAACCACACAGTTGCAGCGTTTCCGCAACTTGAATGCGCCGCTGTTCTTTGCTTAAACTTGGGTTGTGAACTTTTAAACCTTCACCCACCGTATCCACGATTTTCATCTTGGGATTAAGTGAGGCAAATGGATCTTGAAATACCATCTGAATATGTTTGCGTTTTTCTCTTAACGTTTTGCCAGCAAGCGTGGTGACATTGTTATCGCCCCAAACCACCTGCCCAGCATCCAAATCAAGCAAACGCATGGCAAGCCTTGCTGTGGTTGATTTACCGCTGCCTGATTCACCAACAATGGCAAGTGTCTCGCCCTTGTTTAAATCAAAGCTTAAATCATTGACCGCAATCTTCTCCTGCCTTTTTTGCAGAAAACCGCCGCCTTTGAAGGCTTTGCGAAGTTGCGAAACACGTAACACACTCACTTTACTGCTCATGATTCACCCACACGAAGACATCGCGCTTGATGTGCGCCATCTTGCCAAGCATCAAGGCTAACAGCCGCCGCTGAACATGTTGCTGTTGCCAAATCGCAACGCGGCGCAAACCTGCAACCTTGCGCCCAATCACCAGGGCTAGGCACATTACCAGCAATCACAGCCAACTTGCCATCTTTGGTCAATTCTGGGCGGCAATGCATCAAAGCTTTGGTATAAGGATGAGAAGGTTTATCAAAAATATCGGTGACACTGGCATATTCAACAATTTCACCTGCATACATCACCGCAACTTCATCCGCCATTTCAGCCACAAGCCCAAAATCATGGGTGACCAACAACATGCCCAAACCTTTATCCCCTTGCAGGCTGCGCAACAAAGCAATGATGCGCTTTTGTACTGACACATCTAGTGCCGTGGTAGGTTCATCGGCAATGATAAATTCAGGCTCACCCGCCATCGCCATGGCAATCAACACCCGCTGCCGCATACCACCCGACAAGCTATCAGGGTATTGCTGCATCAAGGCTTCGCCATCTTGTAAACCTACATCGGCGAGCAATGATAATGCGCGTTGTTTGGCTGTTGATTTATCCAAGTCGGTATGCAGATGAATCACTTCTAAAACTTGACTGCCAATGGTAAACACAGGGTTGAGCGCAGTCATCGGTTCTTGGAAAATCATGGAAATCACACCACCACGAATCTTGCGCAAGGCTTCGGATGATACATCAAATAGACTTTGCCCATGCAGCAAAATATCGCCTGTTTCTTTGTTCACACCTTGAAATTCACCAAGACGAAGTAAACTTTGCGCGGTTAAACTTTTCCCGCACCCCGATTCCCCGACCAGAGCCAAAACTTTGCCTGCTTTTAAGCTGACAGATAAGTCAGACACAGCCAATATATGTTCACCACCAACAGGAATAGAAAGGGAAAGGTTACGAATCTCTAACATGGTGGCTTAAACTTTTGGCAATGTAATGCCGACTTTTTTGGCTTTTTCTTCGCGCTCTCGATTCATATCAATGCGCATCCGTTTGGTAGACACAAAACCAATCCACCATAAAAACCAACAGCCTGGAATGAGCAACAACCACAATAACCATTCCATCAGCTTGCCGCCTCAGCTTGTTGGACAGCCAAAGCTTCTTTTCTCTTTTTCATGCGAATATTCACAAGGTTCACACCTGCCAAAATAAAGCCAAGCGCAATAAATGCACCTGGCGGCAAAATAAATAACAACACATCAGGATAGCTGCTGCCAAATATATCAAAACCAAACAGTTCACCCTGCCCCAATAACTCACGCACCCCACCAAGCAGTAGCAAGGCAAAGGTAAAACCAAGCCCCATCGCCACCGCATCTACCAATGAGTTGGTAACCGTGTTTTTACTGGCAAAAGCTTCTGCTCTGCCCAAAATCGCACAATTCACCACAATCAACGGAATAAACAAACCCAATATCAAATACATTTCATGCATCCAAGCATTCATGGTCAGCTCAACCACCGTCACCAACGATGCAATAATTACAATATATGCAGGAATGCGCACTTCATCAGGAATCAAACCACGCACCAAAGAAACAATTAAATTCGAGCCAATCAACACCAATAATGTTGCCAAACCCATCCAAAAACCGTTCTCCGCATTGGTCGTCACACCCAAAAGCGGACACATGCCCAAAAGTTGGGCGAAAATCGCATTGTTATGCCAAAATCCATCGGCAAAAATCTCTTGTTTGTTCGGCGTATCATCCAAAGTTGTCATGATTATTTGCCTCCTTCTACCGCTTGTTTCGCAGGCGGTGCATACGCTCTTTTCAACAAGTCAGCTTGGCTATTCTTATAAAACAATAAACCTTGATGCACAGCTTTCACCACGGCACGCGGCGTGATGGTTGCGCCTGTAAATTGGTCAAAGTCACCACCATCTTTTTTTACCAACCACTGGGCATTTGCCAATGTTTTACCCACAAAACTATCCAACCACTTCATATCTTTGGTAATCCAATCGCCCAAACCTGGCGTTTCTCTGTGGTCAGTCACCCGAATTGCCACCACTTCACCCGAAACATACATGCCCATCAAAATTCGAATGCTTCCCGAATAACCATCAGGCGCAACCTGCTCCCATGCATAAGCAATCACATCACCCTGCTTATCTTTGGCGAGAAATACTTGTAAGTTCTCATCCGCAGACACAGGGTAAACAAACATATCCCGAATCGGGTCGTTGGCGTGAGCTGGCAATACTTGTTTGATGTTTTTATGCAAGGTTGCACGCTGCGCTTCGGCAATCGGGGCTTGGGTTAATTTATCAACAAATGCCAACATAGTTGCCGCCACCAGCGCCACCACAAATAGCGTTAACGCAATTTTTTGCTGCTCTTTGCTAAAGCTCATGTTGTTTACCACGCTTGTAACCATACACCCTTGGGCGCACATAATAATCAATGAGTGGTGTTGCCATATTCATCAAAACCACGGCAAACATCGCACCCTCTGGATAGTTGCCGTAGGTGCGAATCACCCATGTGAGCACACCGCAACCCACACCAAATACAATCTTGCCGATACTTGAAGAAGGCGAAGAAACAGGGTCGGTTGCCATAAAAAACGCACACAATATCAAGCCGCCAGCCAGCACATGAAACATGGGTGGGGCGTAGGCATCAGGATTAATCAAGTTAAACAATGCAGCCAATACTGCGACTGTGCCAATGAACGAAATAGGAATATGCCAAGAAATAGTGTGCCTTGCCATCAACCAAATGCCACCCATCAACAAGGCAAGCGCACTGCCTTCACCTAAACTTCCTGCTTCCCTGCCAATAAAGGCATGAAGCGTGGAATAATTGTAGTTGACCAAGGCTTGCGAGACAGTGACGCCTTGCCCAAGCTCTGTTTTTAGATAACCCAACGGGCTTGCCATTGTGATGGCATCCCATGTTTGTTTGACCGCTTCAGGGCCCAAAAAGAAGAACTTGAGGCTGGTCACAAAACCATACATATCCAAGCTTGCATCCATATGCATGGGCACAATCCACGAGGTCATGTGTAGCGGAAATGAAATCAACAACACCACACGCGCAGCAAGCGCAGGGTTAAATGGATTGTGCCCCAAACCACCATACAACTGCTTGCCCAACATAATCGCAAACACCGCAGCAAAGATTGCCATCCACCACGGCACTGCCGCAGGCAAAATAAGCGCCAACAACAACCCCGTTAAACCCGCAGAACCATCCCACACAGGTTTGGTGGGTTTGCCCATCCAGCGCAACATCCAGTATTCGGTTAAAAGACTGATACCAATACATGTGGTGAGCAGAAAAACTGCCAACCAACCATACAAATACACGCTGACCATTGCCGCTGGAAGCAAGGCAATAATCACCGAGAACATCGTCAATTGTATGCTGTTGCCACCATGCATATGCGGAGAGCTTAAGAAAATCATGCTTTATCCTCCGCTTTTTTATCATCTTGTTGGTTAACATCCGCTTTATTGTCTAAGCTAGGTTTAGCAACAGACACATCTTGTGTTGCATCATCAACAGCAACTTCTGCGGCTTGGCTCGCAGCTTCTTTTTCAGCCAATGCCTTTGCGCGAGCTTCTTTCTTTTCTTTCGCTACGCGCCGCTTTTCTTCTTTCTCAGCCAACTCTTGAGCTAAACGTGCATCACGTTTTTCAGAGCGTTGGCGCGACTCTTCAGCAAATGTTTTCTCACGCTGAATTTGTGAAACCTGCCCTTTACCATAACGAAAATAATGCACCAAAGGGATATGCGATGGGCAAACATAACTGCAAGCACCGCATTCGATACAATCGAACAAATTATAGTCTTGGGCGCGTTCAAACTGATCTTCTTTGCAATGCTGCGCCAAAAGGTTGGGCATCAAACCCGCAGGACAAACTTCGCCGCAGTCACCACAACGAATGCAAGGCTCTTCATCATGATGCGCACGCATGATTGTTGGTCTATGCATAGCCAAAATACCGTTGCTTGCTTTCACAACAGGCACGCCAACGTCTGTTAAAAGCTCACCCATCATAGGGCCACCGTGGATAATTTTTAAGTCCTCAAAGCTTTCAACACCCACTTGTTTTAACAAGAATTGAACACTTGTGCCAAGCCGCACCAACATATTGGTGGGATTTGATACCGCATCACCACTGACCGTGACCACACGCTCAGTTAGCGGCTCACCCAAACATACAGCATCATAAATGGCTTTGCTTGTACCCACATTGGTCGATAACACACCAATATGTAGCGGCAAACTACCCGCAGGCACTTCTTTGCCTGTCACCGATTGAATCAGTTGTTTTTCACCACCTTGCGGGTAAATCGTGGGCAACACTTTGACCCGAATATGCTCGCCAAACCCCATATCTACCAATGTTTTGCGCACTACGACAATCGCATCCGGTTTATTGTCTTCAATCGCAATAATACCTTCATTTGCTTCAACCAAATGCATGATAATATCCAAACCACTGATGATTTCGTGCGCTTTTTCAAGCATCAACTGATGGTCGCAAGTGAGCCACGGTTCGCACTCAATACCATTGAGAACCACTGTTTCAATAGGATGTTTTTGGTCATGCACAAGCTTGATAAAGGTTGGAAAAACTGCGCCACCCAAACCTGCAAGCCCAGCGTGTCGAATACGTTCTCTAAGCTCCACAACATCCACACTTCGATAGTTTGGTAACGGGTGCAACGATTCATCCACTTCATCCAAACCATCAGGTTTGATGAATATGGATGTCATTCCCAAACCAGAAGGATGGGGGATAGCGTGTTCACCAATTTTCTCAACCGTACCCGATGTTGAAGCATGGATGGGCACAGAAAGGTAGCCTTGTGCTTTGGCAATCACCTGCCCTTTAAGCACGCGCTCACCCACAACAACAATCGGTTCGCACGGGTCGCCAATATGTTGTTTAATCGGGTGCATCAAAAGCTCAGGCATAGGGCAAGCCACAATGGGGTAACCACCCGTCAGCTTATACTGATTATTGTGTACCAACCCGCCCGTAAAACCAGACGTAGTGTTTATATGTAAGGTTTGTTGAATTTTATGCCAAATATCAAACATGGTTCACCTTCATGATTCACCTTCGTGGTTCGCTTTTCGCGTTTCAGCCTTGATGGCGCGTTTTGTGCCTGGCACAGGCCAAGACCAATGTTCCAAAAGCTCAGGTGTTTCCACCATATCAATGCAATCTACAGGGCAAGGTTCTAGGCATAATGTGCATCCCGTACAATGGTCTGTAACAATGGTGTGGTATTGTTTGGGCGCACCAATAATGCAATCCACAGGGCAAGCCTTGATGCAAAGCGTGCAACCAATACACTCGTCTTCTCGAATATAGGCAACAACAGGCACGGTCTCTTCTTCTTCAATCGCCTTGGGTTCAACGCCCATAATGTTTGCAATTTGTAACATGGTGCGCTCACCACCCGGTACACAGTGATTAACAGATACTTCATCCGCAGCTACTGCATTGGCGTAAGGTCTACAACCAGGGTAACCACACTGCCCACATTGGGTTTGCGGCAATAGCGCATCAATTGTATCTGCCAAAGGGTCGCCTTCCACATGAAAATAGCGAGACGCAAGCGCCAAACCCACGCCAATCACCAGCGCCAGCGCCGCAAAAATAAATACAGGGTATAAAAACTCCAAAACTAAACCTTCACCAAACCAGCAAAACCCATGAAGGCAAGTGCCATCATGCCTGCGGTAATCAAAGCAATGGGTGAACCTTTAAACACTTCAGGAATGGGTGCTGCTTCCAAGCGTTCACGCAGCCCAGAGAACAATACCAATACCAAACCAAAACCCAATGCCGCACCAAAACCATACAGTACCGATGCAAAAAACGAATAGTCTTGCTGAACATTCAAAATAGCCACGCCCAACACTGCACAGTTGGTAGTGATTAAGGGTAAAAATATGCCTAGCCCTTGATACAAAACGGGGCTTGTTTTATGCATTACAAGCTCCACAAACTGCACCAAGGCTGCAATAATTAAGATGAAAAAAACCGTTTGCAGATATAAAATATCAAACGGAATAAGAATAAGCTGTTGAATAATCCAAGAAGCTGTTGAAGCCAAAGTCATCACAAACATCACCGCAAAAGACATGCCGATGGCAGTCTCCAACTTGGTGGATACACCCAAAAATGGGCAAATACCTAAGAATTTGGTGAGCACATAATTGTTCACCAATACAGCGGAAAGTAAAATAATTCCAAACTCAGTCATGTTAGAAAGTGTAGCCCAGTTTCACGGTTATCTTTTCATCCGTTGGCACTTTACCAACACCTGGACGGGTCACCGTGCGCGATTCATAAGTAAGGTCTGCATGAACTGCACCAAAGAGTTGGTGTACCCATGAAATTTCTTTTTGGATGTAATCATCGTCATTACCAAACTCCCCAGAAAGATTAATTTTAAGCGCGTCATTTTCAGTGAAGCTATACTTACCAATGATGCCAATGTGTGTGCCTGGGTCATAATCTAACTTATCACGAATCACACCATCAATAAGCTTTTTCGTAACCCGCTCCCCATAACCAAGCTCAATATCCAAGCTATAATCAGGGTTATCCTTAAACGCATGGTAGCCAAAACCGCCGATATAAGTATTCTCTGAGTAAATACCGCCAAACGTATCTTCACGATAGCGCAGTTGAAGAAAGGTATAAAAATGTTGTGGCAAGTCATAGATGCTTTTCAATAAAGCTTCATAATAATCTGAAGAAACAATACCCGACTCTGAAACTTGGGTAGCCTTAAGGACAGCTTCCGATGACCATTTACCATAGCTATGCCCAAGCTTAAACTTGCCGTCAAAGGTGGCCGTTTGAGTATTACCCTCTGTTTTATAACCACCCAAAGCAATACTTCCCGAAAAGTTATTCGCATTTTGATAGTCCTCAGCATTAACCAATGGTGCCAAACTAAAACTCATCAACAAAATCACACCACGCAGCCACATCAACAACTTACCTCTTCTTATATATTTTTCAAACACAGGCATGAAACCTAAAGCAAGCCAACTGGGATGCAAACTTTTCATATTCCGATTAAGCTTGCCAACATGAAATTCAAGTTAGCAGGCGACTTTACACCCCAAGGCGACCAGCCACAAGCCATTGAAAGCCTTATTCAAGGCTTAGAAAATAACGAACCACATCAGGTTTTACTCGGTGTCACTGGCTCTGGAAAAACATACACCATGGCATGTGTGATTGAGCGCAGCCAAAAACCAACACTGATTATGGCACCCAACAAAACCCTTGCCGCCCAACTTTATGGTGAGTTTAAACAGTTTTTCCCTGATAATGCCGTGGAATATTTTGTGTCTTATTATGATTATTATCAGCCCGAAGCTTATGTGCCTGCATCAGACACATTTATCGAAAAAGACTCATCCATCAATGAACACATCGACAGAATGCGCCATGCCGCAACCCGCGCTTTATTGGAGCGCGAGGATGTGATTATCATCGCCTCCGTATCCTGCATTTATGGCTTAGGAAGCCCTGAAGCTTATGCCAATATGTTGCAATATTTTGAAGTTGGGCGCGAACAAGAACAACGTACGGCAGTCAATAAATTGGTTGAATTACAATACACGCGCAACGACACTGATTTTCATCGTGGCACTTTTAGACTGCGCGGGGACGTGCTCGAAGTTTACCCTGCTGATGCTGAAGACTGGGCAATTCGCGTAGAGTTTTTTGGTGATGACATTGATGCCATTTCACGATTTAATCCGCTTACAGGGCAACGTATTGAATCACTACACAAGTATACCGTTTTTCCAAAAACACACTTTGCCACACCACGTTCCACCCTACTTGATGCCATGGAAAACATCAAAGTAGAGCTATCCGAACGTTTATCAGAGCTTTACGAACAAAATAAATTGGTCGAAGCCCAACGGCTGGAACAACGCACTATCTTTGACCTCGAAATGATTCAAGAGATTGGGCATTGCTCAGGCATGGAAAACTATTCTCGTCATCTTTCAGGGCGGAAAGTCGGTGAAGCACCTCCAACATTATTGGATTATTTGCCCAACAATGCCGTGGTCATGTTGGATGAATCCCATGTCACCGTGCCGCAAATTGGTGGCATGTTTAAGGGTGATAGAGCGCGCAAACAAACCCTTGTTGATTTTGGTTTTCGCTTGCCTTCCGCATTGGATAATCGCCCACTGCAATTCCCTGAATTTGAAGTCATTGCACCGCAAATGATTCATGTTTCTGCCACACCGGGCAGTTACGAGCTTGAAAAAACAGGTGGTGTTTTTGTTGAACAAATCATTCGCCCCACAGGACTGATTGACCCTGTCATTGAAGTTCGCCCTGCCAGCACCCAAGTCGATGATTTTATCGGTGCTGCCAATGAAGTTATCGCCAAAGGGTACCGTGTTTTAGCCACATGTTTAACCAAACGCATGGCAGAAGATTTAACCGAATATTTAACCGATGCTGGGTTAAGGGTTCGTTACTTACATTCTGACATCAATACCATCGAACGCATGGAAATATTGCGTGATTTGCGCTTGGGTGAGTTTGACATTTTGATAGGCATCAACCTATTACGTGAAGGTCTAGATTTGCCCGAAGTGAGTCTGGTCTGTATTTTTGATGCCGACAAAGAAGGCTTCCTACGCTCAGTGCGTTCACTGATTCAAACCATTGGTCGTGCTGCACGAAATGTAGAGGGTCGGGTCATTTTGTATGCTGACAAAATCACGAAGTCCATGCATCAAGCCATGGATGAAACCTCCCGCCGTAGGGACAAACAGTTGGCATACAATAAGCAACATGGCATCACACCGCTAAGCATCAAAAAAGATATTCAAGATATTCTCGGTTCAGTTTACAACATGGATTATGCACATATTCCTGAAGTTGCCGAGCCTGAAATACTCAATGAGTATGAGAAAAAAGTTCGCATCAATGAACTTGAACGATTGATGACTGAAGCTGCTGCTGATTTAAGGTTTGAAGATGCTGCCAAGTACCGTGATGACATCACAAGGCTGGCTTAAAACTATAAATGATGTTGTTTTTTAAACTCTTCCAAAGAGGGCATAGTATATAATGTTAAGATTTTAGCTTCTCTGGGGCTTAAAATATTTTTTAAGACCTCTTGTGTTTGCGTTAGCTTGCGATACACCAAACCATACAATGCATAAGCAAAATCCGAGTAACGATTCGCCCATGCCACAATACAACTGTTGCGAATTGCCAATACTCTCACTTGCCCTGTCGCTGCAACAGTTGCCATATGCGGCAAATTGGTTACCACTGTAATTTCACCCGCTTCATCACCAGAAGAAAGTGTTGCTAGTTCTATATTTTTACCCTTTTCATTGGGATGAACAATGCGTACTTTTAATTCCCCAGCCAAGATAATAAACATATGGTTATCTTCTACATCACCTTCGGCAATAAGTACTTCTCCAGGCTGTAAGCTAAAGAATTTTGCATTAAACAAAACCACTTCACGTACTGCCATGGGCAATGTGGAAAAAATCGGATTCACTGCCAAAGCACTTGCCGCAGAACGTTTTTCTGCCAACTGTGTGGTTGCTCGCATAAATCGTTCATTGCTTTGCAACACATCCTGCACAACCTGTTTGGGTATTGCATACAAAACGCAATCATCCATTGCTCGCACTTCAGCACCTGCTTTGCTCTTATACAAGATGGATGCTTCACCAAAAACATCACCCGGAGCAATGGTTGCAACCTCATAAGTGCTGCCTGCATGATGTTTAACCACACGCAACAAACCAGACTTTACAAGGAAAAGATATTTACCTTCTTGCCCTTCCGTAATCACGGGTTCATTGGCTGCAAACGTTTGCACCTCAGCAGCTTCAAACATAACTTCCAAATCTTCAGGATAAAGCACAGCCAAATCTGGGAACGCACTCCCTTGGAAGTCTTCACTTCGTACAATTACATCACTATCCATAAAAGCCAACTATCCAAATATAAATTACTACGACAAGGTATAGTTCTATTTTGTGCGCTACATCACAAAAAATAAACGGCTGAAAACATAAAATATTTACCTGATTCATTCAGCATGATGATGCAGTTCAAAACCTGAGCTTTTCACATCTTCACCATTGTTCGTCATCCATAAAACTTCAATACCCATACGTTTCTGGGCAATATTGAGACCTGCATTTGCACCCAAAACAAACAAAGCCGTGCTCCATGCATCAGCTATCACGGCACTGGGAGCAATCACGGTTACACTTTGGCTAGCATGAGATGGAAGCCCTATTTTTGGGTCTAAAATATGATGATACCGCTTGCCTTCATAAAGATAAAAACGTTCATAATCACCCGAAGTCACAATGCTTGTATCATTTTCTATTTCCACCCAACCCAAAGGTTTTTCGCTGCGCGGGTGTCGAATAGCAATGCGCCAAGGCTTTCCGCCATGGTCGCCAAGAATGCGCATATCACCACCAGCATTGATGATGGCATGTTGAACACCATACTGCTTCAACACTTGAATGCCTCGGTCAATCGCATAACCCTTAGCAATCGCGCCAAAATCAAGCATTAAACCATTTATCTTTTTCATCCAACCTTTGTGTTCGGAATATTGAAGGCTTTCTATACCCGTTTGCGCAAGCGCATCTTGAATAGCGGCTAATGTTGGCGGCTTATTGGGTGGCGATTCACCTGAAAATGCCCAAAGTTGATTGAGCTTGCCCAATGTCGGGTCAAAAGCACCTTGAGAATCTTGCTGTATGGTTAAGGCTTGCAAGAGTAGTGTTTCCACTTCTTTATCCAACTGAATCCATGTGTTTGCAGGGGCTTGGTTGAACAGTTTCACACTATTAGGCACAGAGCCAAAAGTTGTGAACACATCTTGCACCCGCTGCATTTCTTCGGCTGCCAAAGTAATGGTTGCTAGCGCTTGGTCTTCATCATCAGTAAAAATGGTGAATTCAACAAGTGTACCCAACAAGAAGCGTGATTCTTTAACGTCTTGCGCCTGCGGCTGACATGCTGATAACATCAACATCAGCAGCAATATAGCATAAAAACGAAGCATTAACTGCTTTTGAATTCACCCAAATCGCGCAATCTTTTTTCGCGTTGCTGAAGTAATGTATCCTGCGGAATTTTTAGTAACGCTGCAAGACTTTTGTATAATGTATCACCCATCAAATCTGCCGCTTTTTCAAGGTTGCGATGAGCGCCCTCTTTGGGTTCATCAATAATACCATCAATCAGTCCGAAGTTTTGCATATCTACGGCTGTTGGTTTCAAGGCTTCTGCTGCTTGCGGCGCATATTTTCGGTCATGCCATAGAATGGCTGCACAGCCTTCAGGCGAAATCACCGCATACGTTGCAAACTTCTGCATATATAATCTATCACCCACACCAATCGCCAACGCACCACCTGAGCCGCCTTCACCAATCACTGTAGCAATCACAGGTACTTTGAGCTTAGCTAGTACCAATAAATTACGCGCAATCGCTTCACTTTGCCCGCGTTCTTCGGCATCAATGCCTGGCCAAGCCCCCGCAGTATCAATAAAGGTAAGCACTGGCATATCAAAGCGCTCAGCAAGTTTAAACAAACGCAATGCTTTGCGGTAACCTTCAGGTTTTGCCATGCCAAAATTTCGCTTGATTTTTTCCGAAGTTAACTTCCCTTTTTGATGTCCCACAATCATCACTGAATGGTCACGGAACTTTGCCACACCACCCACAATCGCCGCATCATCCGCAAAGGCTCTATCACCATGTAACTCTTGGAAATCATCAAAAATCAAAGGGATATAGTCCAATAAGTTTGGGCGGTCAGGATGCCTTGAAAGTTGCGCCACTTCACTGCGACTAGCATTGTCATATGTCCGCTTCACCAAAGCATCACGCTTGGCATTAAGCCGCTCAACTTCATCCGCTATATTCACCTTCGCATCATCACCCATCAGCGATAGCTCCTCAATTTTAGCCGTCATTTCCGCAATTGGACGTTCAAACTCCAAATATGTTGCCATGTATTACCCCTGCCCTGATTGGTACACCTTGCGCTTTTCAGCAAACTTTATCTGCCATGGTTTACATTCCAGCACTATCGCTTTTTTATCAAGGTGTTTTGCCAACCATTCCTGACTTTCTTCATGCCATAAAAGGTTGGTATTCAAAGTTTCTAATTCGGCAATACTGCCATCAGGAAGCCTAAGCGCAAAGCATAAAGGTAAAGAAACCGTGTTTTCTTCCCCTTTCACCACATCAGTGCGCCCTTGGTCTTGTCCTTCTTGGTTAGGGCTTTGACAATATGCCAAAAGCTCTGAAACCTTAGTCTCATCCCATAATAAATCACTACTTTGGATGTGCACTTTATGTATGAGTTGCGGCAACATGTCTTCTAAAAGCTCTATTTTTTCCGCAATCAACACAGGTTTCTCTTTACTGGTATCTACGCGTGCGGCAAGTAACAAAGGTTTATCTGCTATGAGCATATCTGCACAGGTCTCATAGGTTTTTTGAAACACAATCAACTCAGCCGAACCAAACAAGTCATCGACTTGCACAAATGCCATGTTTGCGCCTTTCTTGGTGCGATATTCTCGAAATGATGACACAAATACAGGCAAGATGACAGTCGCATCATTTTCAAGATCAGCAAGTTGTAAAAGGTTGGTATCACCCAAATTTTCCACATTCGCCAAGTGTTCTTCCAAGGGGTGACCCGTTAAAAAGAAGCCAAACACTTCTTTCTCTGCTTGCAAACATTCACCCATAGTCCACGGCTTGCATTCAGGGAATAAATCTGGCTCTGCTTCCCGAATTGACTCCATAGAAAACAATGCAGACTGCCTATCATTTTGTTGTTTCCTGCGTTGGTTGGCAGTGTTAAGTGCTGCATCCAAACCTTTTAAACCCGCTGCAATGTGTGGCACAAGCCCCGACATTGCCCCCGCTTTAACCAAAGCTTCACCAATACGTTTGTTAAAACATCCTTTGGGAATACGGGATATTAAATCTTCAAAAGTATCAAAAACACCATGCTCTTTTCGCTCATCTACCATTGCACGAATTGCAGCTTTCCCCACGCCTTTGATTGCACCCAAACCAAAACGGATACCTTTATCACCGTCTGGTGTGAATCCCCAATCCGACTCATTAATATGCGGCGCTAAAATCTCTAAACCCATATGCTCACAGTCTGCTACCAAAGCAGCTACCTTTTCATCCGAACCCATATCACACGATAACGTTGCCGCCATAAAAGCTTGGGGATAATGCGCTTTGAGGTATGCCGTTTGATAACAAATCAAACCATAAGCGGCTGAATGTGATTTATTAAAACCATAACCCGCAAATTTTTCCATCAAATCAAAGATTTGCTCAGCTTTGCCAGGGTCATGACCGTTCTTTTCAGAACCTTGCATGAAAATCTCACGTTGCTTCTGCATTTCTTCAGGTTTTTTCTTGCCCATGGCGCGGCGCAACATATCGGCTTGCCCAAGCGAATATCCCGCCAATACCTGTGCGATTTTCATCACCTGCTCTTGATACAAAATCACACCATTGGTTTCTTTAAGAATAGGCTCCATTTCAGGCAATGCATACTGAATTTCTTGGCGACCATGTTTACATTCCACATAAGTATCCACCATGCCCGATTCCAATGGCCCTGGGCGATAAAGCGCCACCAATGCAATCACATCTTCAAAACAATCAGGCAAAAGTTTAACCAATAACTCTCGCATACCTTGGGATTCAATTTGGAATACCGCTGCCGTTTGCCCGCTTTGCATCAATTCAAAGCTTGCTCTGTCATCCATAGGAATAGTGTTAATATCAAAGTCAGCCTTACCTGTTTCGCGCACCAAACGCACCGCCAAATCGACCACGGTTAAGGTTTTCAAGCCCAAGAAATCGAACTTAATTAAGCCTGTTTTTTCGGCACTTCCCATGTCCCATTGCACCACTGGGCTTTTATGCGCGTCTTCTCCGCCTTTAGGGTCTCTGTTGAGCGGTGCTGTTTCTGCCAGTGCCCAGCGCCCAATAATCACACCTGCTGCATGTTTACCAATATTGCGATTCATGCCTTCAAGTTTGAGAGCCAAATCAAACAAAGCTTGCACTTCATTATCTTCTTCGCGCATGGCTTCAAGCTTGGGTTCTAGCTCCAAGGCTTTGTCTAAAGTGATGCCTATATCCGATGAAATGAGCTTGGCAATGGTGTTGATTTTACCCAAATCAATGCCCAATACCCGTCCAACATCACGAATCACCGCTTTGGCTTTCATTGCGCCATAAGTGATGATTTGTGCCACTTTATCTTCACCGTATTTGCGGGTCACATATTCAATCACTTCCGACCTGCGGTCTCGACAAAAATCAATATCAAAATCAGGCATGGAAATACGTTCTGGATTCAAAAAACGTTCAAACAGCAGACCATATTTGATAGGGTCGAGGTCGGTCACTTCCAACACATAAGCCACCAGCGAACCTGCACCCGAACCACGCCCAGGCCCTACGGGAATACCTTGTTTTTTACCCCAAATAATAAAGTCAGATACAATCAGAAAGTAACCAGGGAAACCCATTTGAATGATAATATCCAATTCAAATTTAAGCCGTGCATCATACACTGCCCTATCTGCATCAGGTGTGCCATGCGTAATCGCCGCCCAACGTTTATCCAAACCTTGCTTGGATAGAGTGCGTAAATATTCATTTAAATCCGAACCATCAGGCGTTTGAAAGTCGGGCATTTGCCAGTTGTAAAACTCTAAATCTACATTGCATGATTGGGCAATGACCAGCGTATTTTCCAATGCTTCAGGCACATCTTCAAACAAACGATTCATTTCTTCGGATGTTTTCAAATGCCGCGCATCACTCAAGCCATTCAAGTCATCGGCATCCAAAGTCGCATTATCCCGCAATGCCGACAACACTTTAAAGGCTTGCTTATCATCTTCACTAAGGAAATGAACATTATTGCTGGCAACCAAAGGAATATCGGTTTCATGTGCCAAAGTAATCACACCTTGATTTAAGGTTTCTTGCCCATTGTAATTTAAACGCTGCAACTCAAGAAAGAAACTGTCTTCTTCAAATATATCTTTGTATTCTAGGGCAAGTGCTCGGGCAGCTTCTTTATCACCTTTTCTTAAAGCGCGCTCAACATCACCACCCCAGCCCGAAGATAAAGCAATCAGCCCTTCGCTATACTCACGCAACAAGTCCTTATCAATGCGCGGTTCATAATAATAACCTTGCAACGAAGCAATCGACACCAACTTAATCAAATTATGCCAACCCACGTTATTCCGCGCCAACAACACAATAGACGGAAAATCAGGGCGGCGTGGACCTTCGCTTACTTTTTCTTTAATCGTTGGGCAAAGATTAAATTCACAACCCAAGATGGGTTTAATGCCTCGGCTCATGGCTTGCGAATAAAATTCAATCGCACCAAACAAGTTCCCGTAATCGGTTAAAGCAACGGCGGGTTGTTGCAAAGATGCCACCAAATCCAGCATCTTTTTCACTTTGGCAGTGCTGCGCTGCATGGAATAGTCCGAATGCGTGTGCAAGTGAACAAAGGGATTGTCGTATGTTTGGTGGTTTTCCGTTAGTGGCATCGCGTAAGCTTAGCCGAGTTTTAAAGATGCGTTAAGCACATTTATTTCACGAATCCTGCAAACCTTTATGCAACAACAATTTCAACTTCTTCCTATCATAGTCCTTGGGAGATTTTTGCACTTGTGTGGGTGGCGCAAGCTTTTTGCGCACCTTAATGTCCTGCAAGCGGATTTTACCAACCTTAATCTTTTTCATGACCAAAAAACTGCAACACAAAGGATGAAACCAATATCAACAGCGTACCCACCACGCCAATCATCATGGTGTGCAAAGGGAAACCTATATCCATTTCAACGCCAAACTTCGCCAAACTTGCCCATGCCACAAACACCACCCCGATAAGGGTCGCAAACATAGCTTGTTTGGATGAAAGCTTGGGCAATAACAGTGCTGATAAAAACAAGCCCAACATACCCCCACCAAAAATTGCCGAGATTTGCCACCAAACATCCAAAGCTGTTTTTACATCAATCATGGCAAGGCTAGCCACCGTCGCTACCACACCAATCACAGCCGTGGTGAAGCGAATCACACGCAGTTGTGCCGCATCATCGGCATCTTTGTTGAACACCCGCTTGTAAAAATCAATGGTAACTACCGTTGCCGAGCTATTCAGCGATGAATCCAGCGTGCTCATGCCTGCCGCCATCACCCCCGCAAT
>DQSL01000130.1 GCA_015663235.1 Mariprofundaceae bacterium | reverse complement strand
TCAATATGTTCAAAACCTGCTGGAATCATCATCAACATCACAATGGATAAACCGCCCTTGATGCCCGCAAAGGTAAGTACGCCCCACCAGCGGAAGTTCACATTGGTCATCTTGGTTGTTTTGTTGGTAATGATAGCAAACTTCGCCATCATCAAAGCGCGAATCACAGTGGTGGCAAGGAACATCACAATGATTTCCGTGCTGTATTTCCACAACATATCAAGGTTGATAATTTCAGCCATGGCAATAAATAAAATGGTGTTGGCAATAATCGCAAGCAGTTGCACATCCTCTTTGCTACGCAAATGACGGTCACGTTCTTCAACTGTGGCTCTGATTTTTTTGAACATGGAACCAATCACACTGGAAGAAGCATCACCCTTACTTGATTCAAGTTGTAATTCCACTTCTTCTTGCTTCAATTTTTCATCATCATTCGCAATAGCTTTGCTCATCATATGATGCAAAGTAATCGTAGCAAAAATACAGGATAGGATACCCGACAAATGCAAATGAGAGTGACCACCAAACATGTTTAAGAATACATAGAAAAACTCTGCCGCTTCAAATGCGCCATAACCCACCATAATCACAATCAATAATTCAGCGATGCGATTACAGGTTGTCTTCATCAGCATTAAACCAAGATAACCTATAAAAACA
Organism: Mariprofundaceae bacterium; assembly: GCA_015663235.1. GTDB lineage: Bacteria > Pseudomonadota > Zetaproteobacteria > Mariprofundales > Mariprofundaceae > Ghiorsea. The sequence continues at coordinate 14,000 of DQSL01000130.1, read as the reverse complement.
CCCAAAACTGTTGAGCCTAGAATCACAATCAAACTAATTTCAGTCACATAACCTACTGTGATTTCACTGCCATCAAGCGCATACAAACCTACAAACACAAACACAATCAATGCCGTTGCATCATTAAATAAACTTTCGCCTTCTGCCAAAATTTTCAAACGATGTGGTAGTTCAAAGTTGGAGAAAATACTCACCACAGATACAGGGTCTGTCGCCAGCACCATCGCAAACAACACAATCACGGCGGCAAAGGATAAGTTATATTGTCCGAAAAGTGTGTCGGCAGTTAATAGTGCAAGACCAATGGATAATGAGACGGCAACCACTGCCAAATAGATTAAACTTAAACCATGTTCCTTTAAGTCGGCAACGGTAAGTTCAAAGGAGTCTGTAATCAGTAATACGGGCAGCAAAAGCAAGACAAGAGCGGCAAAATGCTCGGTATCCCCTGTAATCATAGGCACGCCAGCAAACAAATAGTGTGTGATAAAGGATAAACCAATCAAACCCAAGGGTGAGGGTATTTTAAATCTTTCTTCCAACTGCAAAGCGACAAATAATATCGCACAAATTACCAGTAACGTTACAACCATTTCAAAGCTCCTCTCTAAAACGAAATCCAAGTTTACACAAAATTCTGAGTTTCTACACACTTAAAACCAATTTAAGGCTTAAGACTTAAACAATGACATAAGCAATTTATACGCCAAGTGTGAAATTAGCATAAAAAAAGCGGAGCATATGCCCCGCTTCTCTTAAGCTTTTATGTGTGTTACAAATTAAGCATCTTCAAGCAATGCTTTCATTGAAAGACGGATTTTGCCACTGCGGTCAACTTCCAATACTTTCACTTTAACCACATCACCTTCACTTAGTTTATCAGCTACTTTCTCAACGCGCTCATTGGCAATTTGAGAAATGTGAACAAGTCCATCAGTTTGACCCAAGATGCGAACAAATGCGCCGAAGTCCATGATTTTAACCACTTTTCCTTCATAAACTTTGCCCACTTCAACTTCAGCAACAATGTCTTGAATCATTTTCTTCGCAGCTTGACCAGCATCACCAGTTACTGCAAAAATTGTAATGGTTCCATCATCAGCAATGTCTACTTTAGCACCTGTTTCTTCAACGATACCGCGAATCACTTTGCCACCCGCGCCAATCACTTCACGAATCTTATCCGCTTTGATTTTCATGGTGAACATACGTGGTGCATGAGCAGCAACGTCAGCATTGGGTTTATCCATGCATTTCGCCATTTCTGCCAAAATAAACATACGACCACCATTGGCTTGTGCCAAAGCTTCTCGCATGATTTCACGCGTCAAACCACCAATTTTGATGTCCAACTGCAATGTAGTTACGCCTTCAGTCGTACCCGCAACTTTAAAGTCCATATCACCAAGATGATCTTCATCACCCAAGATATCAGACAATACTGCGTAACCGTCTTTTTCAAGAATAAGACCCATCGCAATACCAGCAACTGCAGCTTTAATCGGCACACCAGCATTCATCATGGCAAGTGAAGAGCCACAAACCGAAGCCATAGACGAAGAACCATTAGACTCTGTGATTTCACAAACCGAACGAATCGCATAACCAAACTCTTCCATAGATGGCAACACAGCCTCAACACCGCGACGTGCCAAACGACCATGACCAATCTCACGGCGACCAGGAGGGCCCATGCGGCGCGCTTCGCCAACTGAATACGGTGGGAAGTTGTAATGCAGCATAAAGCGTTGTTTCGCAACGCCTTCCAAACTTTCAGTGGTTTGCATATCAGATTCAGTACCCAAAGTAATGGTCACCAAAGCTTGGGTTTCACCACGGGTGAACAATGCTGAACCATGTGGACCAGGCAATACGCCAACTTGGCAATCAATGGCACGAACATCATCAGTCTTACGACCATCAATCCGTGGGTTACCATCAATGATGGAACGACGAACCACATTTTTCTCAAGGTTTTTCACCGCAGATGTCACATCATTGCTTGAATATTCACCTGGAATTTCTTCCGTACCAGCAAACTTCTCTTGTGCAGCCAAACGGATAGCATCCAATGTTGCAGAACGCTTTGATTTATCCACAATACTGTAAGCTGCGCGAACATCTGCTTCAAATGCAGCATTAACAGCAGCTTGGACTTCATCATTACCTGCAAGTTCAATCACCAATTTTTCTTTGCCCGCTTCTTTCACCAAAGCATCAATCGCATCAATCACAGGCGCATAACCTTCTTGACCAAAGATGATTGCATCAATCATTTGTTCTTCAGACAATTCTTTGGCTTCTGATTCAATCATCAATACTGCATCGCGTGTACCTGCTACAATCAAATCAAGTTCAGAGTTTTCCATTTGTTGGTATGTTGGATTAAGCACAAACTCACCATCAATCAAACCAACACGAGATGCCGCGATTGGCTCTGCAAATGGCACATCAGAAATAGATAGTGCAGCAGACACGCCATTAATCGCAATAATATCAGGGTTGGTTGCATCATCAGCAGACATCACAGTGGCAATCACTTGTGTCTCATGGAAATAGCCTTTAGGGAATAAAGGGCGAATTGGACGGTCAATCAAACGCGAAGTTAAAGTTTCCTTTTCAGAAGGACGACCTTCACGTTTTACAAATCCACCTAAGAAACGGCCTGCTGCATAAGTCTTTTCTTGGTAATGAACGGTTAAAGGCATGAAATCTACGCCTTGCATCGGTGTTTTTGCTGCTGTTGCAGCCACGTGAACCACCACGTCGCCCACTTGGGCTAAAATTGAACCACCCGCTTGACGCGCTACGCGACCTGTTTCAAAGCTGATTTCTTTTCCACCAACGGTGGCTTTACTTGTTTTTATATTAAACATTTATACTTCCTTTGACGAGCCCCATGCTCGCTTACTTTATTTCTATTCTCTTTTCCTACTGTTTCGTCACTCTCGCATATACGGGAATCCATCATGTACTATATTTAAGTATATTGTGGATACTCAGTTCAACTGAGTAAAACGACCTTCTAAATACAGAAAAAGCGACCCCAAAGGGTCGCCTTCTCTATTAAACTATGAATTAACGACGCAAACCTAAGCGGTCGATAAGGTTACGATAACGACCGAAATCTTCACCTTTAAGGTACTTCAAAAGGTTACGGCGTTGACCAACCATTTTCAAAAGACCACGACGTGAGTGATGATCTTTGTGGTTGTCTTTGAAGTGACCTGAAAGACCATTGATACGTGCTGTAATCAATGCAACTTGCACTTCTGGTGAACCCGTATCGCCATCTTTAATTGCATATTCAGCAATTACTTTGTTTTTTTCTTCTGTTGATAAAGCCATGTTACTTTCCTTGTCTTACTTAAACTCACTACAACCCGAGAAAACATGCGGAACACATAGAACCCCAGCATTGAGCGGAAGCGCAATATAACTCTGTTCTTCACCAAGTCAAAGAGTACGCGCACACCAGCCCTAAATTGCCAGCATTTATGTCATTCAAAAACATCTCTAAACACCACATAACTCAAAGAGCTAGCAAATGCAGTTAATATTACTCCAAAAGCAAACAAAACCACTTGTAAACAGCTTCTTTCGAAAAACTAACGTATCTACTTCCTGCATAATACGCTTCTTCTTTTTTCAACTATCGGCTGCCGTTATAAAACTAAAACATGAAAAAGTTAAAGACTACGAACAGGAATACCTTTATTTGCTAAATATTGTTTGGTTTCGGCAATGGTAAATTCACCAAAGTGGAAAATGGATGCAGCAAGCACGGCATCTGCTTTGCCTTCGGTTAGCCCTTCCGCCATGTGTTCTAGCGTGCCTACGCCGCCAGATGCGACTACATTGGCAGACACTGCATCTGATACAGCCCGAGTCAGTGGAATATCATAACCTGCTTTGGTGCCATCAGCATCCATACTGGTTAAAAGAATTTCGCCAGCACCATAGTCAGACATGCGTTTCGCCCATTCTACAGCATTGATACCTGTGGGTTTGCGTCCGCCGTGGGTAAAACATTCCCAATGGTCGCCTACTTTCTTGGCATCAACAGCAACCACAATCGTGGACGAGCCAAATCGTTCAGCGGCTTCTTTGACTAATTCAGGGTTAAAGATGGCAGCTGTGTTAATCGACACTTTATCCGCACCCGCATGAAGCAAACCTTCAATATCTTTGAGTGCTTTCACACCACCGCCCACAGTGAGTGGCATAAATACATGTTCAGCCACTTCGGTGACCATATGATATAAAGTGTCGCGGCTTTCATGGCTGGCTCGAATATCAAGAAACGTTAACTCATCTGCGCCCTGCTCATCATATTTAATGGCAGCTTCCACAGGGTCGCCCGCATCAACAATATCCACAAATTGCACGCCTTTGACCACGCGACCGTGGGCGACATCAAGACAAGGGATGATTCGTTTGGATAACATCAGTTTAATTCCTTCATGGCTGCTGCAAAGTCAATGGTATTTTCATAAATCGCCCGACCTGTAATTGCACCTGCAATACCATCCTGCACATGCTCAGCACAGGCGCGCACGTCATCCATAGAAGCCACGCCGCCCGATACAATCACAGGAATAGACACCGCTTGGGCAAGACTGACTGTTTCTTCGATGTTGGGGCCTGTTAACATGCCATCTCTGGCAATATCGGTATAAATAATCGCAGCCACACCATCATCTTCAAACTGAAGTGCTAAATCCACGGCTTTGACATCCGTCACATCATCCCAACCATGAACTGCCACCATACCACCTTTGGCATCAATACCTACGCACACTTGGTTGGGGAATGCAGCACATGCTTCTTTGACAATCTTGGGGTCAGCAATGGCAATCGAGCCTAAAATTACACGGTCAACACCAAGGTTCAACATGCCTTCAATCATCTTCAAGTCTCTTAAACCACCACCAAGCTGCACAGGTATATCCATCACCTCGCAAATCGCTTTAATCGCTTCGCGGTTGGCAGGTTTACCCGCAAACGCACCATCCAAATCTACCACGTGTAGTCGTTTTGCGCCCAAAGCTTGCCAGTGCGCCGCCATTTCGCCTGCATTGCTGCCGTAAACCGTAGCATCTTCCATGCGCCCTTGTTTGAGGCGCACACACTGCCCTTGCTTTAAATCAATGGCTGGAATCAGCTCGAATGTGGTATGTTGACTTGAAGACATGATGATTTCCCTATTTTGTTTCCTGTTGTATTCCAATCGTAAAGCTGTGAAAGTGCGTTGGATTCAGTCATGCAAACTATCATTCGTCAATCAGAAAACCAAACGCCACCAACCTACCAATGGTTGGGTCGATGCGAATACTCGCAGTTCCTTCAAAAAATGCAGCAATATGTTGCACACTTTGAAGTGGATACGGTGTGGTTTTGCGAACATGCACATGTATTTACCACGGGCAGACGCGGCATCAACAACAGCAAAGCCGATTTGGGCGCACCTTTTGTAGCCACGGAACGCGGCGGCGAAACCACCTACCACGGTTTAGGTCAACTGATGATGTACCCCATCATTGATTTAAAACATCATGATTTAAATGTGCGTGATTATGTGCATTTGCTTGAAGAATCTGTGATTCAACTGTTGCAAACCTATGATTTAAAGACAACGCGTGATTGTGGTTTGCCAGGTGTGTGGTTAAACAAGGAAAAAGTCGCCGCTTTGGGCATTCGCGTATCCAAAGGCATCGCATGGCATGGCATGGCACTCAATATCCACCCTGATTTAACTTGGTTTGAAAAAATAAACCCATGTGGTACATCACGCAAAGCAACATCTATGCAAGCGCAAGGTATTCAGCATTTAGATTTGGGGACAGTTGCTGAGCAATGGTTTAATATTTTTACGGGGCTATTGGCACAAAAGAAAACTTCGCGTTCTTCGTGAACTTCATGGTGAATTATGAAGCCTTAATCCGCTCAATCAATTTGGATGATGAATAGCCGTCTAAAAAAGGAACAACAATCACTTCCCCACCTGCATCACGAACTTCTTTTGCACCCACAATCTCATCAGCCGCATAATCCCCGCCTTTGACCAATACATCGGGCAATAATAAGGCGATTAAATTTTGAGGCGTGTCTTCTTCAAAAGCAACAACAGCATCCATTGACTTTAAACCCATCAACATGGCAGCCCTGTCTTTAAGTGGGTTGATAGGTCGAGAATCACCTTTGAGTCGAGAAATCGAATCATCAGCATTCAAACCTAAAATCAACACATCACCCAAAGCTTTGGCATCTTCTAAATATTTGATATGTCCAGGGTGAAGCAAATCAAAGCAACCGTTGGTGAACACCACTTTCTTGCCTTGCTCTGCCCAGCATTTTCGTTGTGTTACAGCTTCATCCCACGTCAGTAAAACCTTGCTCAACTCATCACCCAAGCAACTGCAAAACAAATCGTGGCAATCAGGGTGTAGAACAGCCAAGGTTTTTTCTTTTCTTTTTTGTTCCAATGTTTTGAATAGTTTTCATCGTTATCTTTTATTTTCATCCTATTTAACCCACTGAAGAAGATGAGCCAAACATGGTTTCATCAATCAATGTGCATAAAATATGCAAGCAAGTGATATGCATTTCTTGTACCCTTGCTGTGGATGGATGGTTAATATTCAAATGCGTTGTGACACCCTGATGTTGCCCCAGTTTTCCGCCATCGCTGCCCGTCAATACCACAACATCCATGCCAATCTCTTTCGCTTTATCCGCAGCCAAAATAACATTCTGTGAGTTGCCACTGGTAGAAATGCCCAACAGCACATCGCCTTTGCGACCCAAAGCTTCAGTTTGCCGTGCAAAGATTGAATTAAAATCAAAATCATTGGAAATACTGGTAATCACAGAGGCATCATTGACCATCGCAAACGCGGCCAAGGCTGGGCGATTGATTTCAAATCGGTTCACCAATTCTGCAACAAAATGTTGGGCATCAGAGGCAGAGCCACCATTGCCACAAACCAATATTTTTCCGCCTTGCTGCAAACAAGATACCATCACTTCGGCGGCTTGCAGCAGGTCATCATCCAACACATGCAAGCACTTTTCCCGCAATCTGATTCCTGATAATAATGCTTCATGGATTAAATCTTTCATCAGGACACCTTAACGCTTAAACCAAGCGATTCAATTTTTTCCGCGAAATCCTGCATCTCAGCTTGTGATGCAGCTTGAAGCATATCGCCGCCCTGCTGCATGGATGGGCGGGCTAAACTGTATAACAATACACCTTCAAGCTTGATACCATCATGCAAACAACCACCCAACCAAGCCACATAATCATCCATATAATTCGCGTCTTGGCTTTGCGGCTGCAACACGCATGTTTGTAGCCATGTTGGACAAGCTTGCGTGGTCAAACGTAACTGTTTGGCTTGCCACTCAGGAGAAAGTGACACTTGATTGATGGCTTGCGTGCGTTGCTTGCCCACCGCATCCACTTTAAACCACACTTCGCCTTGCTGTGTTGCCATCAACTTCAACCCTTGTTGCACGTCTTTTTTGTGCACACTTGAACCATTGGTAATCAAGCGCAAAGGAATGTTTAACGCATACTTTTTCATCAGACCTGTCACCACACCCACACCTTCAGCAAAGTTAGGGCATGTGGTGGGCTCACCATTGCCCGAAATCGCCAAATCTTGCAAGGTTTGGCATGAGGCAGGAACATATTTTTCCATATAATCGCCCAACACCAATTCAGTCAAAAAATCATCCAACTCTTGGCTTAAAAGCTTCAAATCAACAATCGGCGATACCCCTTTACTTAAATTTGGCACTTGGCAATACACACACTGCCAATTGCAAGCATTGTTGGGGCTAAGGTTAATGCCTAACGACACCCCACCAGCACGGCGTGAAATCACTGGGTACACATAGGTTAAACCCACTGCGTCTCTGTCGTGGTTATTTACGCTTAACAGCTTACTCATGTTGCTCATATTTGCTTTCAAGCAAGGCAATCAATGCCGTCATATCCACAGGTTTACTGATGAAGCTATCCATACCAGCAACCAAAGCATCACGCTTCACATCCTCTAAAGCATACGCTGATAAACCAATAATCAACATGGGTGATAAACCTTGTTTCCGCTCATTCTCTCGAATTTTTTTGGTCAACTGTAAACCCGTTAAACCTGGCATCCGAATATCTGTGAGTAACAAGTCAAAAGACCGTGTTTGAAGCTGGGCATAGGCTTGCAAACCATCACTCACCGTCTCCACCGTAAACCCTGCGCGCTCTAATCGCTTCACCGCCACACGCCTTCCCACAGGGTCATCTTCAGCCAGCAAAATCCGCCATGACTTCATGATTGGCTTGGTACTTTGTGGCTTAAGTTCAGCAGCATGATGCTCTTGTGGCGCATCAATCAAATCTTCCACCTGCAAATCAAGCGAAACCTTCTCTTGCCCAACTTGTTGCAATGGCAAACGAATGGTCATGGTACTGCCTACGCTTGGCTCACTTTGCAAGGTTAGCTCACCACCCATCATGGTGATAAAATATTGTGAAATCGTTGTACCTAAACCTGTGCCTTTTTCTTGCAGATTATCACCCAGCACTGCAGCGTTGTGTACCTGCGCAAAAGGTTTAAACACATCTATTTGCCTATCTTTATCAATACCAATACCTGAATCTTCAATATTGATAAACAACATATCTTCATCTTGGCTCACCACAATACGCACATAGCCTTGCGCAGTGAATTTTATGGCGTTGCCCACAAGATTGAGCAACACCTGCCGCAAGCGTTGCACATCACCTTCAATCATTTCAGCCACATCGCGCATTTCCAAGTGAAGCACTATGCCTTTCTCGCGCGCTTTCATCACAAAAGGAATCAAGGCATCCACCAATGCTTGTTTGAGATAAAAAGACTGCTTTTGTATCTCAACATTCCCCGACTCAATTTTAGATAAGTCCAATACATCATCAATCAATGAGCGTAAAACTTGCGTTGATGCTTGAGCGAGTGTCAAATTTTTCCTTTGCTCATCAGGCAGCACATGTGCCTCTTGTGCCATCAAATCAAGCAAACCAATAATACCGTGCAAAGGGGTGCGCAATTCATGGCTGATGGTTGCCACAAACTCGCCCTTAGCTTTGGATGCAACTTCTGCTTTGACAACTGCCGATTCCAAGTCTCTTTGGAGCAACAACTGATTTAAAGTCGCAGCTATTCGCTTGGAAATTTCTAGGAATAATTGTTTCTGTGATTTTTTTAAAGGTGACTTTGCAATATTATGTAACCCCAAAAGCCAGTAATTATCCATATTGGTGCGCAATAAAATCATAGCATGTGATTCAATCCCTTGTTCATGCAATAAAGGCGCTGAAAACAGTGCTTTATCATCAAAAACTTGGTGCAATGTTTTTTCTTGTCCAAACATCGAAGTAAAATAAAAACTCACTTCATCCTGCTGTAAAAAATGCAGAGCATCAAAGTCATCGTCTTGATCTTGCTGCGCAAGAAAAGAATGCGTATAGCCATCTTCCTCAGCTTTCACACTGTAAAACGGAACTAAAAAGGCACGTTGTGCAGAAAAAATAATACCAAGCTGCTTCATCACGTCTTCAATGCCTTGTACCAGGTCAGGTTTAGCTAAAAAAGCATCAACTGTGTTTAATTGCTCCAATTGTTCAACGTGATCTTTTTTCTCTTGTTTCATTTGGAAATCTTTGGAAACATCGCGGAACATACCTTCGATATAAAGAGGCTTTTTATCTTCATCAAAAGCTATGCGCGAATTCATTGAAATGTTCACAATTTGATTGCTTTTCCCTTTAATATCAATCAGGTAGTTTGTCACTTTTCCGTGTTCTTTTAACGCTCTCACATACGCATCTCGTGCATTTTGGTCTGCATAAAACATAGCAATCGGCTGACCAATCACTTCCTCAGGTGAAAAGTCAGTGAATTTCGTGATGCCATTACCTATTTGTTCAATAGTGCCCTGCATATCAACACGGTAATACACTTCTTCAATAGCTTGCATCAGTGTTTCATGCCTTAATCCTTTTTCATAGGATGAATGTTGGTTTTCTTGTCTATCTGCTTCAAACATCCACGCACAAAACGCTGAGAAAAATAATAATGGTGTGAAAAACAGCAACTCTTCAATTGAATACTGCAAAACAAACATGCCAAATGACGACAGCAGCCCAAGCAACCAAACAACAGCCAATAATAGTATGGTATAAACTACCCCAATACGCCGCCCTGCAATGTAAAACACATAAAATGGAATAACGCCGTAGTAATATAAAAAACTGGATATAGAGCCTGACAACACAAGCTCTGATGAAACGGCGAGGGTAACAATGATAAGAATAAGAAAAACAACCCACATTGCAGGTATAAGTCGCTTTTGCAAGACAATGTTTGCTATCAAAATAGCTGATGCCAACACCGCATCCGAAATTGACATGCTTATACTACCTTGTAGGTAGTTGGTGATTGAAAAAGCAAAGAATATTGCTGAAAACATGAGAAGCAGAGGGTTCAGTCGCTTCTCAATATCAAGCGTTATGTTTTCAGACGAAAATACGAATCCTTTTAACATACAAGCCTAAAGTTCTCCTGAAAAAACATGCTGCACTTCACCTTGTAAATATATGGTATTATTGCTTCTCGAAACTGCAACATCTCCGCCTAACATGTGAATAGTAAGCGGGTCTGAAGTTGATGTTTTATGCCAAATGGCAACAGCCGTTGCACAAGCGCCTGAACCACAAGCCAATGTTTCTCCAGCACCACGCTCAATAATACGAATGCTTGCTTGCTTTTCATCATATGCACTAACCATTTCCACATTACGTTCAGCACAAACTTGCGTGTTGTTAAAATAAACACGGTGCGGATTACCAATCATCACATCAATATAATCATCGGTGACTTGCTCAATCACAGCCTCGCCCATCGCAACTTGCACACCTTTGTCGGTGCGTCTGGCGCTCACAATACGGTCAGCCAAGGCAATGCATGCTTCGGCTTTACCTGTTTGCTGCATCAACAAGTCACCCACGCAACGTAAACCATTACCGCAATTAGCAGCTTGTGAGCCATCTGCATTATAAATCAGCATTAAAACATCAGCATCAGCATGTTGCTCCAACACAAGAAGCTGGTCGCAACCAACGCCCAAGTGTCTGTTGCATATCTTTGTTATGAAAGCTTGTGTTAATTCAGGTAGCGTGTTCGATAAACCATCCAAGATAACAAAGTCGTTACCTTGCGCCTGCATTTTCACAAAGGGTAAGTTCAAGTTTTCGTATGTTCCACTTCAATGGAGGTATACACACCACCCCGCACATTAAATATGGCAGTCACTTTTAACCAACGCGGGTTCATCGCCGCAATCAAATCCGAAGCAATCATATTGGTCACTTTTTCATGGAAATGTCCTTCATCCCTAAAGCTCCAGTAATAAAGTTTTAACGATTTGAGTTCAATGCATAACTCATCAGGCACGTAGTCCAGTTTGATTTCTGCAAAGTCGGGCTGCCCTGTTTTGGGGCAAAGGCAGGTAAACTCAGGCGAATCAATTTTGATATGATAATCGCGCTCAGGGTTTGGGTTTTCAAACACTTCCAACACCTTGGTTGCTTCGGCGGTGGGTTTATCGCCCAATTGGGTAAGTGAACTTGTTGTTGTCATCTTTGATTATGCCTCAAATGTTGTGATAATTTTTGTGTAAATCGCTGTAAGTGTGTCCAGTTCATGGGTTGCCACTTGTTCATTCACTTGATGAATGGTGCTATTGGTAAGCCCAAGCTCGGCAACGGGCACACCCGCTGCGGCTAAGAAGCGACCATCAGAAGTGCCGCCGCCAGTATCACGATTGGTTATAATGCCAGTAGTCGATTCAATTGCGGCGCATACCGTATCTAAAAACTTACCATCTGGCGTAGAAAATGCATTGGCTTCATGCCTAAAATCAAAGGAAATATCCACGCCATCACAGGTTTGTTCAATCAACGCTTTAATTTCTGCAAAAGAGTTGCTTGGGTTATAGCGAATATCCAAAAATGCTTCGGCACTGCCTGGAATCACATTGGATGCACCTGTGCCTGCATTCAAGTTCGTAATTTGGCATGATGTGGCAGGAAAACCATCTTTGGCTTGCCCCCAATCAATCGCAGCAATCGCAGCCAAAGGTGCAACAGCCTTGTGAATCGCATTGTCCGCATCATCAGGGTATGCCGAATGCCCTTGTTTGCCATGAAAATTCATGGCGACTTGCACCACGCCACGACGACCACGGCGAATGGTGTCGCCTACTTGTTGTGCGCTCGATGGCTCACCCACAATCACGGCATCGGGCAGCTTATCGTTAGCTTGGAGGTACTCAACAATACGCACCGTACCGTCCACAGAATCACCTTCTTCATCGGATGTAATCAATATCTGGATGGTTGGTAGTAGTTCAAACGTGGAACAAAGCTGCATCAATGCCGCCATCCAACATGCAATACCACCTTTCATATCCTGCGCACCACGACCATGCAATACGCCATCTTTTACGGTCGCATCAAAGGGTGGGTAGTCCCAGTTTTCAACAGGTCCAGTAGGCACGACATCGGTATGTCCTGCAAAGGCTAACACACCTTCTTTTTCACCTTCACGTGTATAAATGGAATTGGTAATGCCGTTCACATCCACGGATGTTTGCACAAAACCTAAAGGTGCGAGTTTACGCGCAATAAAAAGCTGACAATCACCATCATCAGGCGTGGGTGATTCGCGTTTCATCAACTGCACTGCCAGTTGAAGTGCTGTTGATTGTTGCTGGTCACTCATATGTGTTCACACACGTCTTTACAGATAGATCTCAACGCTCAATACCCTTTGATAAATTCAGTTTTATGACATTTTGGGCACGGCGGAATACGCCCTGTTTTTTTAAAGTTCATTTCATAACTGCAAGCCTTACACACCAACTTGCCAGCACTGGTAATCTCACCTGATTTACACGTTAAAGCATCTTCAGCTTTATCACCAAAGCTGGACAATGCCACACCTGTTTTGTGCAAAAGTTTGGACATCGAAGCCAAAGCACCTACACCCAAACGCGATGGGTTGAGTTTTTCTTGCGCACCCTTCTTCATTTCTTGAGCTACACGCGAAAAGTCATTCTCTAAAAATTCTTTCAACTTATGCCCTTGTTCTTCGGTAAACTTGCCAGCAACGGTAAGTTGTTCGCGTGCTTTATCCATTGCCTTTTGCGCAAACTCTGTGGTTTTCTCAGCCCCAGCCTCAAATTCTTCCTGAAAGCGGTCTGCCAACTCATCATACTGCTCAGCATCCACATCAAACACGGACGCGTCCGAAATACACCCTTTTATTTCATGACAAAATGCTTCAGGAGACACAGCTTTATCATCATATAATAATGCACAGTCATCAGGATTCACATCTTTCTTTATCACTTGATTCAAGTTCTTTTGCAATACATCCGCAGCTTCAATCCAGCCCAACTGGCGCAACAAAAATAGTGAAGAAAGAAGAAGCGAAGATACATCCGTAGTATTGTTTAATTTCATGCCAATAACAGGCTCTTCATCAGCATTTGCCACTTGCCACACAAGCTTTCGCTCATCGTCATAAACACTTTCAACAGCAACATCTACAACAGCTTGTACCGCCAACCAAATGCCTGTGTGGGCATCTTCATCACCAACCAGCGCAACAATGGGAACATCAGGCACTTGCAAGACACCATGCTCATCCATGGTGATGGCTTCACCTGATTCTGGAACTTGTGTTTTATCTTGTGTCATAACAGTTTTCCTTGGTCACACAGAGTGATGGTTATTGTTTGATTGTTGCAGCCATACGCGCCTTATATTTGGCTTGTTTTGCCTTTTTTTTGGCTTGCGCATAATTCTTCTTAGCCAAAGCTTCACTGGCTTCTTTTAAAGATTGCTCTGCACTTTGGAAGTGTTTATATGTTTTAGATTGTTTGGCTTCTTC
>DQSL01000132.1 GCA_015663235.1 Mariprofundaceae bacterium | reverse complement strand
CGATTGAGGTTAAATTGCTGTCATGGGAAAACATTATCACCACTTAACGTGTGAAGAACGGAGCTTGATACAAGTTTCACTTGAATTGGGTCAATTCCAAGTGATCATGGAACAGAATTATATTGTCGATAAAGGTTTGCCTTTTTAGATTTATTAAGGGGTGTATCGAGTTGTTGCTTCTTTCAAGCTGAGGTGAAGCTGCTAGCCTTGCCGCATGAAAAATAATGTTGTGTATAAAAAAGTTTGTATTGCCAATGGTTTGAAGCAGTTTGAAATCAAAGACATCTTTGAACTGGGCGGTTTGTCGCTCAGCAGTAGCGCCATCAAAGCCTTGTCGGCGGGTGCGAAGAATAAGAATTATGAAAAAATGAGCGATGAGCAATTGGAAGCATTCATGAATGGGCTGATTGTGTATTGGCGCGGTGAAAAGGATGCGGAAGGTGCTGTGCCACAAGGTTTGGAAAATCTGATTATGAATGCAGATACGAATACGCTCACTGAGCTTGAAAGCTTGGTTGCGGAAGCGAAAATGGCGTTAGACGAAGACAGTTAATCCATGCCTGAGCAACAAGTCACTGCTTCAAATTTATCTGCGAACCTATCACAAATCGGGCTTGCCTATGATTTGGCAAAACGCGCCAAAAAGAGTGCGCGATTGCATGTTTGGATTTGTCCTGATGTGCGTTCATATCGAATTTTAGCCGAAGAGTTATCCTTTTTTCTCCAAGATAAACCTGAATTATTGTGGCGCTTTCCTGCTTGGGAAGTCTTGCCTTATGATAGGGTAAGCCCGCATCATGCCATTGTAGGGCAACGCTTTGCCACACTAGGGCGATTAATTCATGAGCCCAAGCCGCAAGGTATTTTGCTCACCTCATTACCCGCTTGGTTGCACCGAATCGCACCACCACATGTGGTGGCAGCGCATGTTTGGCAGCTCAAGGTTGGGCAAGATTTGGACATCAGCCAATTAACCACCCAACTCGCTGAATCAGGTATGCAATCGGCAGAGCGGGTATTGGTGCAGGGTGAATTTGCGGCAAGGGGTGGTTTATTAGATATTTGGCCTGCCACCGAAGCCAAACCTTTGCGTATTGATTTGTTTGGTGATGAGATTGAATCCATTCGTTATTTCGACCCTGAAACACAACGCTCAGGTGAGCATTTGCATGAATTTACTTCCGTACCTGTGCGCGAAGTAATTTTAGATGAGCAGGGTATCACCACCTTTACCGCAGCATTTCGCGCGCGCTTTCCGCAACATCGCAAACACCCCATGTTGGCATCGGTGCAAAAGGGGCGAATGCACCCTGGTATTGAAGCTTTGCTGCCATTGGCTTATGAACAAACCGCACGACTAACAGACTATTTGCCGAAATCGGCACAGATTTACAGCGTGGATGATTTGGAAGCCAAACGCGAAGGTTTTGCTGAACAAGTACGTGGTCAATATGAAATGGTGCGTATGAATGGTGAACCATCCATTTCACCACAAGAATTGTATGCCTTGGACACGACGACCCAAGTGCAACACATGGCAACCGAAGCGCATATTCAAGCTGCACCCAATTTGTTGCGCTTTCAATCCGAGCCAAAACCTGTGCAAGCTATGGTGGATTGGCTGAAAACCAAGTTGGATGATGATTGGAAGCTGATGTTGGTTAGCCACAGCGTGGGGCAGCAGGCGCGCATGTTGGATGTTTGCAAGCTGTTAGCCAAAAACATCTATGAAGTCGCAGGTTTGCATGATTGGAAAGCCAAAAAGGTGGTTACAAGCTTAGGTTTTCTTGAATCAGGTTTTGTGCTTGATGATGAGAGGAAAATTGTGCTCACGGGTCAAGAATTATTAGGGCAACGTCTGCCGCGCCGCCGTAAAAGTGCCGTTACTATTCGTGCTGATTTATTCAGCTCATTGCAGGAGCTTAAAACCGATGACCCCGTGGTGCATGAAGACCATGGCGTGGGTCGCTACAAAGGCTTGGTTGCCATGGAAGATGATGGCATTGAATCGGACTTTTTGCATATCGAATATGCAGGTGGCACAAGCATTTACTTGCCAGTGGAAGAATTGGACAGGCTGCACCGCTACACAGGTGATGATAACCCGCCGCTCAACAAACTTGGTTCGGATAAATGGAAGAAAACACGCGAGCGGGTCAAAAAAGACTTACTCGCCATGGCGCATGAGCTGATTGATATTGATGCGGCAAGGCAGCAAGCCAAGCGAACACCCATCCATGTGTCTGAATTTCAAGAAGACTACGATACTTTCTGCGCCCGATTCCCTTTTGAAGAAACGGATGAACAACTGCAAGCCATTGATGCGGTGTTGGATGATTTAAGCAAAGCCGCACCCATGGATAGGGTGATTTGCGGGGATGTGGGTTTTGGTAAAACAGAAGTGGCGATGCGGGCGGCGTTTGCTGTGGCAAGGTCGGGAAAACAGGTTGCTATTTTAGCACCAACCACTGTGCTTGCGACCCAACATGCAGCATCTTTTGCCGATAGATTTTCAGGCTTGGGTTTAAAGGTTACGCTGCTTTCACGCCTACAAACCAAAAAAGAAAGTGATGCCATTATTGATGGTTTAAAGCGTGGTGATATTCGCGTGGTGGTGGGTACACATCGTTTGTTATCCTGCCAATCCGACTTCGCTGATTTGGGTATGGTGATTGTCGATGAAGAGCAACGCTTTGGTGTCAAACACAAAGAGCAGTTGAAGAAACTCCATGCCACCGTTGCCCTTTTAACACTTACCGCAACACCGATTCCGCGCACCTTGCATCAAACGCTTTCTGGATTGCGTTCGGTATCTATTATCAGCACACCGCCCGCCGAGCGAGAGCCGATTCGCACCATGGTTTGCCAGTATGATGTGCATTTGACCAATGAAGCGATTCGCCGCGAATTGTATCGGGGTGGGCAGGTATATTATCTGCATAATCATGTAAAAAGTATCAATCGCATTGCTGATAGGTTGCGCGAAGATATTCCTGAAGCGCAGGTGGGTATTGCCCACGGTCAGATGTCGCCTGCGGAACTTGATAAACAGATGATGGATTTTTATGAAGGGCGATTGCATGTGCTTGTTTGCACCACAATTGTGGAATCGGGTTTGGATGTTGCCAATGCCAACACCTTGATTGTGGAGCGGGCGGATATGTTAGGCTTATCGCAGTTGCATCAAATTCGTGGACGGGTAGGGCGTTCACATCGTCAAGCTTATGCCTATTTGTTTACACCCGACCAACGCGCCATGACACCTAATGCCAGAGATAGGTTGCAAGCTATTGCTGAACATTCGGAGTTGGGTGCAGGCTTTATGATTGCGCGGCAAGACATGGAAATTCGCGGCGCAGGCAACTTGCTTGGCTCAGAGCAAAGCGGACGCATGGATGCGGTGGGCTTGGATTTATACATGGACATGTTGTCCAAAGCTGTGGCGGAAGCCAAAGGTAAACCGATTTTAGCGCATGATGCTGTGGATGTGGAAATGCATGTGAATGCGATTTTACCACCTGATTATGTGCCGCAAGTGGGTGAACGTCTGGCTTTGTATCGCCGTATTGCGCGGGTAGAAAGTGATGAGCAAGTGTCAATGTTGTTTGAAGAATTGACCGACAGGTTTGGCAAACTTCCCGATGAAGCATTGTATTGTTTGGAAAATGCTCGCATTCGTTGGCGCGCGCAGGTATTACGTTTGAAAGCTGTGGATGCGTTGCCAAGCGGTGTGCGTTTTACCTTTACGGAACATTCGCCCATAGAACCTATGACCATGATGAAAAAAGTGCAGCAAGAACCCAGTCGTTTCCGTTTAACACCTGATGGGCAACTCACGCTTTTAACCAAAGCCGAAAAACGCGAAAGACTGCAACAAACGGCTGATTTTTTGGATGAATTGTTGGCATGAGATATTTATCCTTATTGCGTGGCATCAATGTTGCAGGGCAAAAGAAAATCAAGATGGAGGATTTAAAAGCGCTGTATGAAGGTTTGGGTTTTACCAATGTGCAAATCTATATCCAAAGCGGAAACGTGGTTTTTGATGCAGATGATAGTCTGAATCATCAAGAGGTCATTCAAGCTGCGATTAGCCAACAATATGGTTTTGATGTGCCTGTGTTGATTCGCAGACAAGAAGATGTTGATGTTATTATTGGGAACTACCCCTTTGGTACAGTGGATGTCACAAAAGAAGGCAGCCAAGTGTTGGTTTCTTTGTTATCAAAAATGCCTGAACCTGATGATGTTCATGCGCTTAAACCCTTTCAACATGCAAGCGAATCGTTTGTAGTGATAGACCAAGTGGCATACATCAAATGCCCGAATGGATATGGAAAAACAAAACTCACCAATACGTTGCTAGAGAAGAAACTTGATTGCACTTCGACCACCCGCAATTGGAAATCATTGCTGCAACTGCAAATGATGCTGGAGGAATGGTATGAATAATGTGCTCAACGTGATTGAGCAATACCCGAAGCATGTGCAAACAAGGTTATTACGTTTGCGCGAACTGATATTTGAAGTGGCGAAAGATTTGGACATTACAGACCTTGAAGAAACACTGAAATGGGGTGAGCCAAGTTATATCACCAAACATGGCAGCACCCTGCGCTTTGATTGGAAAGCGAAAAAACCCAATGAATATGCCTTATACTTTAATTGTAAGACCCGTTTGGTGGAAATATTTCGTGAGTTCTACGCTGATGAACTATCCTTTGAGGATAATCGGGCTGTGATTCTCAATATGGATGATGCGCCGCCTGAAGCAGTGCTCAAGCATTGTATTCAGCTTGCATTGACGTACCACAAGATAAAACACTTGCCGACTTTAGGCGTGTAACCGCTTGTAAAACAAGCTCTTTAGGCTATCATGGCAACTATACTTTGCTTGGAGGCGATATGATGAAACATTGGAAACTATCACTGGGATTAAGTTTAATGATGGGGGCAGCAGCGATTTCAACTGCACATGCCTTGGAAGTTGAAGGCGTACAAATTGCCGATAAAGCCACTGTCGGTGAGCAAGGCTTGGTCTTAAATGGCGCGGGTGTGCGCAGCAAATTCTTCTTTGATATTTATATTGGTGCATTGTATTTGCCAAGCAAAACCAAATCGGACACGACAGCGATAAGCAGCAAGGGCAACAAACGTGTGTTGATGCACTTTTTATACGATGAAGTGTCCAAAGATAAGCTGGTGACAGGTTGGAATGAAGGCTTTGAAAACAACACTAAAAACCTTACTGAACTTCAAGCGCGGTTGAATCAATTTAACAATTTCTTTCAAGATATGAAAAAAGGTGATGTGGTGGTGTATGACTTCACAGACAATGGTAAGACCACAGTCATTATCAACGATAAAGTTGCGGGAAGTATTGAAGGCGCAGACTTTCAACAAGCATTACTTGCCGTGTGGCTTGGCGAAGACCCTGCCGATGATGATTTGAAAGAAGGTATGTTGGGCGAGTAATATTTTAATAAATGGGCGGATTCAAGGTATAAGTGCAACAGCGATTGAGGTTAAATTGCTGTCATGGGAAAACATTATCACCACTTAACGTGTGAAGAACGGAGCT
>DQSL01000088.1 GCA_015663235.1 Mariprofundaceae bacterium | reverse complement strand
ATCGAAATGGCGGCAGCTTTTGACAAAGCAGGATTTACATCGGTAGATGTACACATGTCCGACTTGATTGAAGGGCGCGTATCTTTGGCCGACTTCCAAGGGCTAGTCGCTTGTGGTGGTTTCTCTTTTGGTGATGTGCTTGGTGCAGGTCGTGGTTGGGCAAATTCGATTAAATTTAACCCGCGTGCCGCCGAGGAGTTTCAAGCATTTTTTAACCGTGATGATTCCTTTGCTTTGGGTGTGTGTAATGGCTGTCAAATGATGAGCCAGCTTAAAGACATCATCCCTGGTGCAAAACATTGGCCAACTTTTGAGCGTAATATATCAGAGCAATTTGAAGCACGTTTATTAATGGTTGAAGTTTTGGATACACCATCCATTTTGATGCAGGGCATGGTTGGCTCTAAGCTACCATTGGTGGTTGCCCACGGTGAAGGTCGCGCTGTGTTTGAAAGCAATGAACAACAGCAACAAGCTTCATCTTACTTGCGTTATATCGATATCAATGGACAAGCGGCAACAACCTACCCTGCTAACCCCAATGGATCGCCTGATGGTTTAACAGGTTTTACCACAGATAATGGGCGTTTTAATATTATGATGCCACATCCAGAGCGTTTGTTTAGAAACAGTCAGTTTTCATATTATCCTGAACGAAGTAACGAAGCTGGTGCATGGCTGCGTATGTTCCAAAATGCCCGTGTTTGGTTAGATTAAAAACAAAAAAGACCTCGGTAGCAACGATGCAATCGAGGTCTTTTGATTGAACACTTTAAAGGCTACTTCTTAATAAAGAATTGCATTTTAATGTCTGATAACTCAATAATATCACCATCTTTTAATACTCTAGGGTGGTCAGAAATTGATTCACCATTCACTTTAGTTTTACTCATGCCTTCCAAATGCGTCAGATGGTAACCTGTTGGTCTACGTGTAAACACAGCGGCTTGTTTGCCCACCAGTAAACCCTTCACTTTAATTCTACAATTGCTACCTTTACCCATACTGGTCAAAGAAGCTTTGAGTTCCATGCTTTTGCCCATCAAAGGCCCTGATAAATATTGAACACCTCCCAACATCATTTCAGATGCTGGCGGAGCACCAGCTTTACCCATCATTTCTTCTCGGTCAGCCGAGCTAATAATCATGGTTTTATCCATGTCACTTTCTTCACTTTGCTGTGCAGCAGGTGCGTTTGCACAAATAAATGTCAGGGTATGTTTACCCACTGTGATAATATCGCCATGATTCAGGACATGTTTTGTAACATCCCTATCATTCACTTGCGTACCATTGGTGCTACCCAAGTCTTCTAAAATAACTTTATTACCAATTTTTAGAATCCTTGCATGGCGGCTACTTACAGCCAAATTATCAACATGAATCTCATTTTCTTCTTTGCGACCAATAGTCGTTTCTTCTTGATTCAGGTCATACTCTGAAATCACTGTGTCTTTGAACTTTAAAACAAGCTTACAACTCATTCTATTTACCTCCAAATAAACGCGAGAAGAAGCCTTTCTTACGCGAAAGTGCGCCGTTCACTCGTATCAAAATAACCGATATATTATCAGGTCCTCCAGCATCATTTGCCAAGTCAATCAGTGCCTGCGCGCACACTTTAAAGTTTTTGCTGTGTTCAATCATCGTCAAGCGAACAGCCTCATCAGGCACCACATCCGTCAAACCATCTGAACACATCATATAAATATCACCCACAAGTGCAATATCTTCAACCACATCAGCTTCAACATCTTTTTCAACACCCAATGCGCGGGTCACTAAATTTTTGATAGATGAATTGCGTGCATCTTCTGCGGTTAATAGTCCTCTTCGCACTTGTTCTTGAATCAATGAATGGTCTTCGGTGACATGTGATAAGTATTCATTGCGCAATAAATACATGCGTGAATCACCAACATGTGCCACTGCAACCCTATCCCCATAAAACACTGCCGTGACAAGCGTAGTTCCCATACCTGAACATTCAGGGTTTGCTTTCGCCGCCTCAATAATGGCATTATTTGTTGTCACTGCTGAACTTCGCGCTAAGACGGCTTCTTTAGAAAACCCTGTATCTTCATCCATCTCACCCAAGCCAATATGGCTTAACCCATCTTTAATAAGGCGCATCACCATATCAACCGCCATCGCACTGGCGACTTCACCAGCATTATGTCCACCCATGCCATCAGCCAATACTGCAATACCATGAGACTCATCAACACCAACACAATCTTCATTGTGATCGCGTTTTCGCCCAACATCTGTGACAGCAATCATTTCTAATGCACTCATTATTTACCTTCCTTCGCGGCCATTGCTTTCAAGCTTGCAATCACCCCTCGAATCACTGCCGCGCCATTTTGTAGCCGCTTATCAGCATCTTTGACCAACATTGCATCTATCAGTTTACTAACTTCTTCTGGCAAGTTAGGGTCTATATCTCGAATATCTACGTGTGGTTCATTGGCAATCTGGAACAATAAGGTCGCCATCGAGTCACCTTTAAATGGGCGCTCGCCCACCAGCATTTCATACAACATCACACCAAGCGAGAAAATATCAGAACGCCCATCCACATGTTTACCCGATAATTGTTCTGGTGACATATAAGATGGTGTGCCTAGCACCACACCTGTTTTGGTTTTACTGGATGCCGTTACACGGGCAATACCAAAGTCTGTTACCTTCACAGTTTTATCTTTAAGCAACATAATATTGGCAGGTTTAATATCTCTGTGCACCACATGCTGCTGGCTTGCATAATGCAGTGCTTCAGCGACTTTACCGACAATTTTAAGCGTCGCAGCTTGCGGCAATAATTTACCTTTTTTGGTGTAAGGTGCTAAATCTGTACCGTCTAAAAATTCCATCGCAATAAATGCCAAGTCGTGATCTTCACCCGCATCATACATAATCACAATATTGGGATGATTCAACATGCCTGCTGTTTCAGCTTCACGGAAAAATCTATCTTTCACATCTTGAAGCTCATCACCTTCAAACTCTTGGGACAATGCCATGGTTTTAATAGCTACCTCACGGTTAATTTTAGGATCCTTACCCAAATAAACCGTACCCATTGCACCTTTACCAAGCTCTTTACTAATTTCATAGCGACCCAATGTAGGTTTTGCTCCACCTGTAATCATCAGCGTACCCATGCCACTACCAGCACCGCCACCACCAAAAATCATGGATTCGCCAGCATCTTTGGTGCGCTGCATCCGCTGCTCTACATCTTTAAACTTGGGTTTGGTTTCCATGATGTATTCATACACAGCCGAGGCTTTATTGAATTGACGTTTGCGCTCAAAATCCAAAGCAAGCGTATACAAAGCATCCAATATATCATCTCTAGGCGGGCACTTTCTAAATTTATCAAATGCCATATCCAACATACCTTGGCTTTGAAATGATAACGCAAGCATCTTGTTGGTTTCAGCAGATTCTGATGAAATCTTTTCTCTATCTTCTTCGCTGGCAAAGAAACGTTTACTGGTTAAAACCACATGCCCCACAAGCAATAAACCTGCCGCACCCACAACTTGCACCCATAATCCACTGTCTGCCAACAAAACAAAACCTGCACCTAAAATGAGCAACAACATGACAATCGACACAACCGTGCCTAACATGGCATTGAGGCGGGGCAGCAAGAGTATTAAATACAAACCAACAAAAATAAGTAGCCCGAGCTCTGCCATGTTTGCCCATTCTGGTGCGCTGATAAACCCTTCATTGAGAATACTTTCAATAACATTGGCATGGTAATCAACAGCCGCCATGCTGGAAACAGGTGTCGAATAAGATGCACCGATGCCCGTCGCAGTCACGCCAATCAAAACAATCTTATCTTTCAAAAGACTGACAGGAATTTTTCCCGATTGCACATCATAAAAAGGGAAATGTGTGAAACCTTGACTGATGTTACCTGAACCACTGGTATAAAACTTGGGTGAAATTTTCATTTCTCTATCAGTTGGAATTGTCAAAGCGCCGAGTTCAACACTAGACCCGATGTTAATACGAATATCATCCATGGTTAAATTCAAATCTTGCGCCACCATGGCCAGCGACATGGAGGGGAAAAATTGACCATAATACTCAACAATTAAAGGCTCTGAACGCAACACACCATCTTCACTTGGCGACACATTCAAATAACCCATGCCCGCAGAAACCATCGCCAGCTCATCAAAAGGATAGGATATATTTACAGCACTAATCGGCGGTGAATTCTCATCCACATCTCCAATATTATTAATACTCATACGTTCAACATAGTCAGGGAGGCTTGCATCGGGGCGACCCAAAGGTTCACCAGCTTCGTAAAACATAGGCATAAACACATTGCCCGCCTCAAAAGTCGCTTGCGTCAAACGCATATCGCCGTTATTGGCAAGTGCAGTTGCTGCAATCGTATCGGCTTCAGCAAACTTCTTGTCTGCTTCATTAAACTTTTTATCCGCTCCAGCGAGGTCGCCCTTCGCATCCAAAGCTTCGGCTTCAGCAAGCAATACTTCGCCTTGTTCTTGTAAAATATTAAAAAGCTGCTCAGCGGAATCTGTGCCTTTGTTGGCTTCTTTTTCGCTGTAAAAAACATCCACGCCAACAAGTCGAACACCAGCCTGGTTCAAGCTATCCAACATGTCTGCCATCACACTTCTAGGCCACGGCCAACGCCCTATAAGCTCAATAGAAGTGTCGTCAATATCTAAAATAACGACACGGTCACCTGCTGGCTCTACACTCGCTGCCACGCCTAAATCGTACATATAAAACTCTAGGCTTCGCAGTAATGACGAGCCACTTGCGTATGCAAACAGGAAAAGTAGCGTCAATGTTACGCCTATAAACCAATCTGCTTTCCAAAAACCTTTAACCACAATCCCTATCCTCTACAATACCCAAAGTGTTTCTCATACCCAATGCCTACGATAGACTAAAATAATTATATAGCCAACTTTAAGCAAACCTAATCCGCTACCTACTTCACTTTCTCCAAAATTCTGGAATCAACAACACAAAAAATGTAAATATTTCTAAACGGCCTAAAATCATACCAAACATCAACACAATTTTTGCCATGTCAGGTAAACCTGCATACGTTGACGCTGGACCAACCGCACCAAAACCTGGCCCCGTATTAGTGATGGCTGCGGCGGCGGCTGAAATGGCTGTCATCATATCAACACCTGTCATAGCCACCAACACGGCAATCACCGCAAAACAAACCATATATAGCACAAAGAATCCCCAAAGCGCTTGCACCACAGAACCTTCAACACCTTGTTTACCAATTTTCACATGGATGACAGCATGAGGATGTATCAGCCGCCGCACTTCCCGCATACCTTGGCGGAAAAGCAAAAGCACACGCACCACCTTCATGCCACCACCCGTTGAGCCTGCGCACGCCCCAACAAACATCGCCATTAAAAGTAACATCATCGCACCTTGTGGCCAAAGACCATAGTCACTCACCGCAAAACCCGTGGTGGTGGCAACTGCAACCGTATTAAAAATGACTTCATCCCACGTTCCGTTGCCCGACAGTAAAGTGACCAGACCAACCACAAATATGAGGAAAAATAACCACTTTATATAGGTTATAAACTCTTCATCACGCAAGTAAGTTGTTATGGAAAACCCTTTGCGCAATGCCACAAAATGCAGGGTAAAGTTAATGCCTGCAAGTATCATAAAGAGAACAATCAACCCCCGAATCCACATAGAATCATAATAACCTATGCTCGCATCATGGGTTGAGAAACCACCAATCGCTACCGTAGTCATGGCGTGATTGACTGCATCAAACAACCCCATGCCCGCAAGCCACAGGCTAATACCTGTAACGACTGTGATACCCAAATAAATAAACCATAGTACTTTGGCTGTTTCAGTGACTCTTGATGTTAATTTATCTTTAACAGGACCAGGCGTTTCTGCGCGAAATAACTGCATTCCACCAACACCTAATAGTGGCATCACCGCAACCGCCAATACAATAATACCCATGCCACCCAACCATTCTTGCATGGAACGCCAAAATAAAATGGAGCGCGGTAAATGGTCCAAGCCTGTTAAAATCGTCGCGCCTGTCGTGGTTAAACCTGAAGTTGATTCAAACAATGCATCAATCACTGAAGGCGCAACGCCTGTGGTTAAAAAGGGGGCCGAGCCGAGCAGCGACAATACAACCCAAGCAAGAGCGACGATTAGAAAACCATCTTTATGGCTAAGCTGTTTCGGCGCAGAGCCTGCCCAAGCCATCATCAACACACCGAGCATGGCGACCAATAAGCTGGCTAAAACAAAATCATCTGCATAACCCGACTGATAATACAAGGCAACCACTGCAGGCACCAACATACCGAAGGAGAACAGAATAATCAGGATAGCTAATGTCCATACCACGCCTTTGATGTGCATCTATCAAACAATCTCAAAAGAATTCAAGGCGAACCTCAAACAAAGCTTCAATGGCGCGAATAGATTCAGCGCGGGATACCAAAACAACATGGTCATTGGGTTGCACAACAGTGTCCCCATCAGGGATAATAACGTCTTCGCCACGCACAATCGCGCCAATCACTGTTTCTTTAGGCAGCTTCAAATCCCGAAGTGGGACATCTAAAATCGCTGCGGTTTCCAGTGCTTCGGCTTCAATCACTTCCAAGCTACCATCACCAAGTGGTGACATGCCTAAAATGCGCCCTTTCCGCACATGCCTAAGAATAGATGCCGCCGTGGTAAAACGCGGTGAAACAATGACATCCAAACCAATTTCCCGAACCAAATCCGAATATATTGCACGATTTACCAGCGTTACCACGTGAGGAACTTTGTATTTTCGCGCAATCAAACTGCTTAGAATGTTTGTTTCATCATCATTGGTAAGCGCCAAAAAATCATCCATTTTTGAAATGGCTTCTTCTTCAAGTAAATCTCTGTCCAAGGCATCACCATGCAACACCACGGTTGAAGTCAATTGGTCTGCAATCCATGACGCTCTCGCTTTATTATGCTCAATCATCTTGATGGAAACACCCATTTTTTCTAACGCTTGCGCAACAGCAAAACCAACATTCCCGCCGCCAACCAGCATCACATTGCGTTGCACTTTTTTATTCTGCTTGCATCCCTCCAAAGCTTCAACAACATCATCAACTTGTGCGCTACTTACAGCCAAATACACGCTGTCGCCTGCGAGCAACACAGTATCCCGTGTCGGCACTTTCCATTTGCGATTATGTTCGTAGGCAACCACAAACACACGTTTATCGCCCATCACCTCACCCATCTCTTCCAAAGCCAAGCCAGCGAGTAAACTTTTGGGGCGAATCATCATGCCCAACAGTTGCACTTTATCATCGGCAAAACCTTGCGCATCCATCGCCGAAGCAACTTGATAACGTTTCACAATAGCTTTTGCAGCCTCATGCTCAGGTGAAATAATCAAATCTATGGGCAGCTCATCCCGCCCAAATAACTTCTCATTTGTTGCAAAATCTGGCTCACGAATTCGTGCCATTTTCATAGTAACTTTGAACAACGAATGCGCAACCTGACAAGCAAGCATATTGGTTTCATCACTGGCAGTCGCTGCAATCAATAAATCAGCATTTTCTGCCCCAGCACTTTCCAAAACTGATGGGTGCGCTGCATTGCCCAACACGGTGCGCACATCCATAGTGTCGGAAACGCGCTGAATACGTTCTTTATCACTATCCACAACCGCAACATCATGACCTTCTGCCGCCAATCGAAGCGCAATATGAAACCCTACTTCTCCCGCACCCAAAATTAGAATATTCATGTATTACCTGGTGTTAAATCATGCGATTTAATCTTACGGTGTAGTTGACTACGTTCCATACCAATATCCGCTGCTGTTTTGCTAATATTCCACTCATTTTTATCCAGGTGATGTAAAATGTAACTACGCTCAAACCGCTTCCGTGCATCATGAAACCCATCTTGCAACACGGTGTCGTCAGGTACTGCTGAAAAGGATAAAAGCTGCTGGGTGTTCCCATCCAAAGGCAGCATGTTTTCAAGTGTTAACTCTTTTCCTGCACATAAAAGGTGGCAGCGCTCAACATAGTTTCGTAACTCACGCACATTACCTGGCCAAGCATATGCTTGGAGCAATTGCACCACCTCATCAGAAAATTTCACAGGTTCGCCACCCAAGTGTGCCACCTGCTCGGCTATCAACATTGTCAAAAGCTCTGGTATATCTTGTTCGCGCTCCTGAAGACTTGGCAACTGAATCACTGCGGCATGCAATTGTAAATAAAAACCTTTAAGGATTTTTCCGCTTTGCAGCAATTCTTCTTTGCTATACTTTGTGCCTAGCACCAAACGAATATCGCAGGGAATATAACTCGCATTGCCCATATGCTGCAAGCGGTGCTCTAACATCACTTGTATTATTTTTTCTTGTGTTGGCAAGGGAATATCAGCAATTTCTTCAATATAAAGTGTGCCGCCATGGGCAACTTCCAAGCGCCCTCTTTTGGCTTGCAAAGCACCCGCAAAAGCACCTTTCTCATAACCAAACAATTCAGCTTCAATAGCTTTATCATCTAACCCCGAGGCTTTGAACCTCACGAATCCAACTTGCGACTGAGCAGAACCTTCATGTAAGATACGCGCCGCAATCGATTTACCCACCCCATGCTGCCCTTGCAGTATCACGTGTTGTTTGCTCATCTTAATTTTATCCAGTTGTCTGCGGACGAGGCTTACAGGTTTACTGCTGCCAATCAGTTGCGGGATATGATGACTTGCTTCAACTTTTAGGTCTGAGTTTTCCAATTCAAGCCTTCTTTTTTCCACAGCATTTCGCAGTGTAATTAACAGCTTTTCCAGCGAAAATGGCTTTTCAATAAAATCAAATGCACCCAACTTGGTTGCTTTGACTGCTGTATCAATAGTCGCATGGCCCGACATCATAATAATCGGCACATCAGGGTTAATTTGTTTGATTCTTGCCATGGTTTCCAAACCATCAATGCCTGGCATCCAAATATCCAAAAAGACACAATCCGTTGGACTTTTACGAAAACGAGCCACCGCTTCTTCACCCGATGCAGAAGAGCTGACCAGATAACCTTCATCCTCAAAAAGACCACTTAAAGATTCACGAATAGGCTGCTCATCATCAACAATCAAGATTTGAATCGTCATGCGTCGCCCTCCTTAGAACGATGGTTTTCCACATTGGGCAGCCACATACAAAAACGTGTTGGTGCTGATGCAGACAACAATTGCAGTTGCCCATGATGTTCCTCTGTAATCCTTTGCGCAATAGCCAAACCCAAGCCACTTCCGTCTTTTTTGGTCGAAAAGTAGGGTGCAAATATATGTTCTCTCGCATTTTCATCAATACCAGAGCCTTCATCTTGGACAAAAAACCGCGTTTGTTCATCCACAATTTCCACATATACACGCACATGAGCCTTGGTTGCTAAAGCATTATCAATCAAATTAATCAACACTTGGCGAATTTGATCGGGGTCGCAATAGACCTGTCCTTTGGGCATACCTTCAAATGTTAAATTATGATAAGGGCTATACAACTCTTTAAGCTCTTGCAACAACGTAGCAATCGAAACCACTTCCATATCAGGCTTGGGCAATGTTGCCAAATCAGAAAAGTCTGCCAACAAACGTTGCAAACGCTCCACTTGATTGATAACCGCATCTGTGCAGGTATCAAACACCTTCACATCATCCACTTGATCACGAAATCTTCTGCGCACACGTTCTGTAGATAGTTTAATCGGGGTAAGTGGATTTTTAATTTCATGGGCTAAGCGTTGCGCCACCTCTGCCCATGCTCGATGTTTTTGCGCTTCAGCAAGCTGTGTAATATCATCAAATACCAGCAACCAACCCGAAAAAACATCATGTTGGCCACCAAGAAGTGTGCCGCGCGCTAATATTTTAACAGTTTGCAAGCCATAGGTAATCACAATTTCATGTTGCAAATCTTGTAAATCCTGTGTTTGCAACGTCTCAAAAAAGCCCAAAATAGGTTTAAGGTGAACTTCAGAAAAGTCATATATCGAACCTTTATTTTCTTTATGCTTGGGTAACATTAACAGTGTCTTGCATGTGTCATTCATCAAACGTATCTCACCCGTTGCATCCAACAAAATCACACCACTATGCAATTTCGCTAACAAGTTTTCCAACACATATTGGCGCTGGCGACTGCTCACCAAGGCGCTGGTCAATTCAGTTTGTGTCTCTGTAAGTGTGTCCATATTGTACTTCAAGCGGGCAATCATGCTGTTAAATGATTCAGCCAACGAACCCAACTCATCGCTGCTGTTCGTAGGCACAACAACATCAAAGTCACCTGCTTTGACTTGCTCTAAAGCGGATGCCAACTCTTCCACGGGCGCTGTCAGCTTTCTCGCAAACACCAGTGCCAACATCCCCGCCACACACACAATCAATATCATCGCAATCATCAATGTATGCATAAATGTTTGTTGAATGCCTTGTCTATGCCTATCCAGCTCTCGGTATTTTCGATAATCTGCTTCAATACTTCGTGCACTGGCTGTAATTTCTGGGGGCAGCTCCACTTCCGCACGAAAAAGACCAATCAGCCTGCGCTGAGAAAACAGTGGCAAATAACCAACTACATACTCACTATCTTTATGAGTATGATGGTCTATCGTATACCTGCCCAAGGCAATGCTTAACCGCCCAGCATCAGACACGGGCAATGTTTTCAAATTATCCAAACTTGAACCTGGCCGAACACCTTGCACTGTTGCCACCAAACGCTCTGAGGCATCAAACAACTCCAACCTATCCCAACCATGTTTCGTCAGCAACTGTTCCATGTATTGATTTAAAACCATGCTACCTAAAGGTGTTGGCGCTAAATCTGGGAAGCTATCATCCGAAATAACCTGTTTAAGTGAAAGCTCCATATCCGATTCAAGGTCTGCATAAAAACCTTGCGCAAGATTCATTGCTTTATCCAGCAATGTATCTACGCGAACATCAAACCAAACGTCCAAACCTTTGGTAATCACCTGATTGGCAGTGATTTGTAAAATAGCCGACGGCAAAAGCACCATTAACACCATAACCGTTATAAGTTTTGTTCTTAAATTTAACCCTGCACTTTCCTGACGTGTTGAAAAAGAACGAATACCAAAAACAAAGGCAATAAAAGCCACCAGCAGCAACAGTCCAATGTTAATCCAATTTAAATATACAGGACCGTATTGGTCTTCACTTGGCCAAACATAAAAAATCAGCGCAGCCAATAAAATAACCACAGCAAACGGTAGAAACCGCAGCACGTAAGTTAATCTTTCATCCTGGGGTTTTGGTATTTCAGTCATTCACCACACCCAAGTCCAATGGCAAGTCTCCCATATCTACACCCGAACTGTTAAACAATGGAACCCAACTCTTGTCTTCGGCCTCACCCTCGTACAAAAAGAAGCGTGTTTTCAATAAATAATTCGTATCAGCATCAAGCACTGAAACGTCAACCACCGCCGCCTGATTCATTTCTGAAAGAAAGCGCATGGCTTCTTGAGCATCTGTTGTATGTTTGACAATGCCTACATTCAAGTCGCGCATCAACCACCGCTGTGTCACCAAGTCGGGAATCACTTGTCTGCCCAAACGCACCGAAACAACCTGTTTATTCAACCAATAATCACGCACTTGCTCGACATCAAACTGCCAAAACACCGTCATGGGAGAGCCTGAACCAATCACTTTAAGGATATAAGCTTCTTGTTGAAATGCCTGAATATCACAATATACCACATCATTTTTAACATATACTCGCATACCATTCTCAGCAGAAGACACATCCGCCCAAGCAGAAAAAACAGAAAACCAACAAAGGTATAAGATACAAATAGATTTCAACATTTACGCCAGTTTAAAGCCAAGAAATGATTGAGCAAGCTAAGGCAAGGTGACCATTGCAAGTTGCCGACCTGTTTTGCCACAGTCGCGGCGGTAAGAAAAGTAATGAGGCTGTAGATTGCAGTAAGTACAAACCTGTGAAACGTCAATGGATGAAGCGCTTAAGCCTTTGTTGCGCAGTTGGTATTGATTTGTTTTTGACAAGTCGGCAAATACTTTCCCCTCTTTATCCGAGCGCACATCCGCGCCACAAGATTGAGATAAAGAAGCCGCAATATCCGCGCTGACTTCAAAACAGCAGCGACCAATGCTAGGACCAAGGCTGGCTAAAATACGCTCATGTTTTGCACCTTTATCACACATCGCATCAACAGCCACACCAACAACATGTTGTACCGTGCCTCGCCATCCAGCATGAACAGCCGCCACAACACCTGCTTCAATATCAGCCAAAAGTATGGGTAAACAGTCGGCAGTGCGCACTGCAAGCGTCACTTGTGTTTCAGTTGCTATTAAAATGTCTGCTTGGCTTTGGTGCATCTTTCCAGCACCCTGACAATATAATATTTCAATACCATGAACTTGTTCAGCTTGATGAGGTATGGGTATAGATGTTTGCTGGCACAATGTTGCCAAGTTTTCTGCAACATGTGCTGCGTCATCGCCCAAATGTTCACCCAAGTTTAAGCTGGAAAACATGCCTTCGCTGACTCCACCTTGCCTATCACTAAACACGGCTTTCACACCATGTTTTCCCATAAGCTCAGATGAGGAAAACATCAGCCAAGCACAACCAAGGCTTCATCAAGTGCCTTCAATTCTTCAGGAAAAGGTGCAACACAATGAATATCTTCATGGGTTATGGGGTGTTTAAAGCCTAAGACTTGCGCATGTAGAGCTTGGCGGCTTAGTTGCGTCAAAATGCCAAATGCTGGCTCAGGAATATGCTTGCTTGGATTAAACTTTCTACCATACAAAGCATCCGCCAACACGGGTACATTTTCATGGCTTAAATGCACACGAATTTGATGCGTTCTGCCTGTGTGTAGCCGCAAACGAATGCGACAGAAATTGTCATCGTAGCGCTTCTCTAACTTGGCATCGGTAATTGCTATTTTCCCTTTCGGGCTCACTGCCATTTTTTGTCTATGATGGGGATGTCTACCAATCGGCAGCTCAATACGCTTCTCAATCCAATGCGGAAAACCCCTGCACCATGCCACATATTCACGCTGCAAATCATGGCTAGCAAACAATGCCGATAAGCCTTGATGCGCGGCTTCTGTTTTTGCCACCACCAAACTGCCCGATGTGTCTTTATCCAGGCGG
Organism: Mariprofundaceae bacterium; assembly: GCA_015663235.1. Lineage (GTDB taxonomy): Bacteria > Pseudomonadota > Zetaproteobacteria > Mariprofundales > Mariprofundaceae > Ghiorsea. The sequence goes on along the minus strand of DQSL01000088.1, from coordinate 30,544 downwards.
TGCACAATACCAGGGCGTTCCACACCGTTGATACCAGGCAAACTATCACAGTGATACAGCAAGGCGTGAACCAATGTGCCTGTATCATGCCCATGTGATGGATGCACCACCATGCCCGCAGGTTTGTTCACCACAATCAGGTATTCATCTTCAAATAAGATGTCCAAGGCAATGTTTTCAGGTGTTAATGTCAATGCTTTCGGCTCTGGCACACACATTTGGTACACTTCACCCAAAATAACGCGTGTTGAACGCTTGAGTTTTACACTTTGCGCACCATCTTTCCAAACATGACCATCGCTGATTAAGGATTGAATACGAACGCGGGTTAAACCCGACACATCCGTTAGCACCTGATCCAAACGTTTTCCATGCTGGGGCTCAGAAATTTCCCAATGTTGGATGCCTTGCCCTTCATGTTTCATAAGCCTTATTTACTCCGCAGCGGCTTGTGGCTCTTTGTTCTTGTTTTCTACTTTGCTATCAACCGCTTGGTTTCCGCCTTCTTTTGCTTTCGCAGGACGACGGCGACGGCGACGGCGTTTGGGTGTCTCAGTCGCATTTGTTTTTTCATTTTCTACTTTCTTTTCAGGTAGCGTTTTGGCTTGGTTATTCTGTTTGTTTGCATTCTTACTATTGATAGGCTTGCGCTTACGTTTACGCTGCGGCGCACGTTTACGCGTGGGTTTCTCAGCCTTGTCCTTTTTCTCAAACAATGATTCCCACAATGTTTTCAACCAACTTTTCTTTTGACGCGCTGGCAAAGGTTTAGGAATGCCCACCACAGGTTTCATTTGTTTAAGTTTTCGTGCAACTCGCTGTGGTTTTTTGCCTTTGAGCGTATCTTCCAACACTTCCAATCTATCTTGTGTTTCATCGCGCCAATGGCGTTCAATGCGGTAGTGCGGTATCAACAAATCAGGACGGATTTGCAATGAAATTTGAATATCATGCATTTCTTCAATACGCGCAATATTATCACGCTTATTGTTCATCAAATACTCGCCCGTTTCCGATGGCACTTGCACCACAAGCTTTGGTTTTTTGCCTTTTTCAGCCAAGTCTTCCATGCGCGTGAGCATTTGCAATGCCATAGATCCAACCGTAAGGATTGTGCCGCGACCTTCACATCTTGGGCATGTTTCTGTGGTTGTTTCACGCACAGATGGGTGCAAACGTTGGCGTGACATTTCCAGCAGTCCAAAACGTGAAATGCGTGCAAATTGAACCCGTGCTTTATCACTGACCGTTGCACCTCTAAGTGCCTCTTCCACCTGCTGCCCATGTTTGCGGTTGACCATGTCAATAAAATCAACAACAACCAAACCGCCAATATCACGAATGCGCAACTGGCGCGCAATTTCTTGTGCGGCTTCTAGGTTGGTATTAAGTGCCGTATCATCAATGTGTTTACCACGAGTCGAGCGTGATGAATTGACATCCACAGCGGTCAATGCTTCGGTCGGGTCAAACACAATGGAGCCGCCAGATGGAAGACGAATTTCGCGCTCATGAATTTGTTCACATTGTCCTTCAATGCCATAATGACGGAAAATAGGTTTCTTTCCACGGTAAAGTTTTACCAGCTTTTCTTTGCCAGGAAGCACAGCATGAACGAAGTTTTTGGTGCGTGTATACACTTCATGATTATCCACCCAAATTTCTTGAATATCATCACTGAAATGGTCGCGGATAGCGCGTGTTGCCATATCGCCTTCAAGGTAGATTAATGCCGGCGGCGGCGTTGACCCACCTTTGATACGAATCTCATCCCACAAGCGTTGCAAATAAGAGTAATCTCGTTCCAATGCCTCAAGCTTTTGGTCGCGTCCTGCGGTGCGCACAATCAAACCCATATGTTCTGGCACATTAAGCTGCGTCAAAATTTCTTTTAATGTGCGACGCACATCATCAGGAAGCTTGCGCGAAATGCCGCCACGTGCGGTGTTGGGGCTAAGCACCAAATAACGCCCTGCAAGTGAAATAAAGGTGGTCATTGCCGCACCTTTATTGCCTCGCTCTTCTTTAACAACTTGAACCAAGATAGTTTGTTTTGCTTCCAGCACATCTTGAATATTCACATTGCGCGAGTCTTTGGTTTTATCCGCACCATCTTTCCAGAAGTCTGGATGAATTTCGCTCAAAGGTAAAAACCCTTGGCGAAGCGCACCATACTCAACAAATGCAGCTTGTAAGCTGGCTTCTACTTTGGTGATAGTGGCTCGGTAAATATTACCTTTGGTGAGAACTTTGTGGGTGGACTCAATGTCTAGCTCTTGTAAAAAATCATCTTCTACAATCGCAACACGACTTTCCTCCTCGTTTGAGGCGTTGATAAGCATCAACTTTTTCATAGCGGTTTCCTTTCCGCTAACGGCATAAATACACATAAAATCCCAAGTAAAAACAAGGATTTATATTATTGGTAAGGCTTTTGGCATGTTTTTTAACTTATGCTAAAAACCTATCAAATTGCAATCAATTTAAGACCGTCAGGCGGCTTTGTTTTATTTTATTGTTCATAGCTCAACACGAGACTGGCTTGGTGAGACCTGCAAAAAAAACGACTCACTCTCCGAAATATTGATTGAAATGAAGGATTAACTTCTCAATGCATCAACCTGCAAAGTTTTTCGATCAAAATGCGAACTTAATCGCAAACATCGCCACACACGCGGAACACATGTACAATTGGGGCATTAGAACAAAAGAGGACGATTTTGGCAAGTTTAGAACATAAACCCGATACACAAGCCCACCTTATCATTGACAAAAATGAGGCTGATAGCCGCCTAGACCGCGTACTTTGCCGTTTATTGGGTCAAGAAAAACGCACCTTGATTTTGCGCTTAATTCGCAAGAAAAATGTCCGCGTGAATGGTAAACGTGTCAAACCTGAACACCGTGTTCAAGAAGGTGATAGCATTTTCTTGCCCGTAAGTTTACGTGCCAACGCTGAAGATCATAACGCAGAAGAACCAACACTCAAACCGCTAAGAAACCTTGATGTGATTTATGAAGACAATGACATTTTGCTGGTCAACAAAGAAGAAGGTTTGGTTGTTCACGGCGGCAGCGGTCATGATGCTGGTTTGGTGGAGCGGTTAAAAGTTCAACTAAACTTGCCTGAGCTACGCTTGGCGCATCGTTTGGATAGAGATACCAGTGGTTGTTTGTTGCTTGCCAAAAATTTGCACTGTTTAAGGCAGCTTACCGAACAGTTCCGCGAGCGCGATGCCCACAAAACCTATCTCGCATGGGTCGTGGGTCACCCCTACCCTTATGCAGGACGTATGCAGTCCAAACTTGCCAAAGGTATCACCAAGAGTGGTGAACGCATGGTCATTGATACTGAAGATGGACAAGAAGCCATCACAGATTTACAAACAGTTTTATTGCGCGAACACAATCATTGGAAATATAGCTTGGTGGCGCTGCAACCGCACAGTGGGCGCACCCACCAACTAAGGGTTCAGCTTCAAAACGAAGGTCACGCCATTCTCGGCGACCCTAAGTATGCCGAAAAAGAGGACGTTAAACTTTTTAAGGCTCTCCAAGGCAAAGGTTTAGCACTTCACGCTTGGCGGCTGCGCTTTACCCATCCTGTATCGAAAAAACAACTAGATTGTCGTGCGCCTTGGCCTAAGCGTTGGGCGCACTTCAACAAAAAGGATTAAGGGAAACTCTGAATAAGCTTAGTTCTTATCTTTAGCTTCGTTCACGCGCAGCTTGCGACCTGCAAACTCTTCACCATTCAAGGCTAAGGCTGCTTTCACATCACCTGCTGTTGCCATTTCCACAAAACCATAACCTTTAGGGCGGCGACTTGGCCCTCCGCGAACCAAACGAACCGAAGCAACAGAGCCGTATGCTTCAAACAAACGCTGCACTTCTTCTTCGCGCGCTTTAAAAGGGATATTACCAACATACAACACATTGGTATTGTCATGTTTTGTTTTTGACGCAGATGAACCTTTAGTGCCAAACATCCAAGCACCCAATAAAAAACCAAACATCAAACCTGATGCCAACACCGAACCCACAGGTATATCTTGATTCAAACCAACCATAGGACCTACAAAATAACCAAACAAACCCAAAGCAATCGCAATGGCTAAACCTTTACTTACACAACCAATATTCATAAAAATAACACTCCTGAAAAGGGATACAACCCTGAAAAATATCGCCGCAATCTGCCAAAAAAACAAAGAAACACAAATGCTTTCAAAATTGATTATTTCCCCAAGTCATTATTTGGCATCTATTTTGCTTTGAATGCACAACCATCTTTTCGATACAGACACCAAGGGATAATGATTATGAATCAAATAAATTCAGAACAACAAACTGAAATTACATCGCTTTTTAATGCAGTTAGTAAAGGCGATTTTACATTTCGCATAACCCAAGATAACCCGCTATCCGAGCAAGCCAACAGCATGTTAGCTTGGCTTGATAGCATGCAACTCAAAGAACTAAAAGATAAAGTTAATCTATCTATTGCAGGCTTTGAAAGCACCATTAGCATGGCAAAACTTCAACAAACAGCAGATAGTGTTGCCAACCGCACTGAAAGCATGGCGGCTGCTACTGAAGAAATGAGTATCACTGTACAAATGATGGCTGAATAAGCCGATAAAGTCGGACAACAAAGTACCGAAACCAAAAAAGCCGTATCCAATGGCACAGAAGCTATGAATCAAGTACATAAGGTCATTGACTCAACTACTGCACAAATGGCGGAAGTCACCGCTGAAGTTCGTAGACTATCACTTGTTTCTCAAGAAATTGACCAACTCTTATCAACTATTCGCAAGATTTCTGACCAAACCAATTTTTGGCACTCAATGCAACCATTGAAGCAGCGCGTGCTGGAGATGCAGGGCGTGGTTTTGCTGTGGTGGCAGGTGAGGTTAAACAACTCTCTCACCAAACCAAAGATGCAGCCGATAATATCGTAGAAAAAAGTGACAACATTCAAAAGGCCGTATCTGTCGTGGTCAAACAAATGGATGCGATGTCCAACAGCATTCATCATGCGTCTTCTGTTGTCGCGTCAGGGCAAGAAGCCATGGCATCTATCACTGCAGGCATGGATCAAGTAGATGATAGTGTGTATGGCATTCATCAAGCCACCAAAGATCAATCAATTGCTTCGGCAGAAATTGCTGAAGGTGTGACATCCAGCTCAAGTGATGCACGAAGCATGGGAAACCAAGCAACATCAATTCTCGACCAAACCGATGCTATGGATGTTATGCTTCGCCAAGACTTGGCAGAGTTTGCAGAATTAAAAATTACCAATGCCGTGATTCAACTGGCAAAAAGTGACCATATGTTTTGGAAAAAACGCTTGGTTGATATGATTCTTGGGCGCGGCAGCATTGATATTAGCGAGGTGACTAACCATCATCATTGTCGCCTTGGCAAATGGTATGATGCTGAAGGCAAAGGCGAATATGGGATTCACCCTTCGTTTAGAAAGCTAGAAACACCCCACGCCAACATGCATAGCATGGCTAAGGAAGCGGTGTCGCTTTACAATGCAGGTGATATTGCTGCTTCCATTCAAAAGGTTGATGCCATTGGCGACTTATCTGCAGAGGTTGTATCCTGCCTCGAGCAGTTAGAAAAAGCATCGTTATAAGAAGCATAAAAAGGGCTACACTCGCAGCCCTTTTCAGCAACGCTTTAAGAAGCTCTTAATCCAACCATTTAATAGAACAGCCAATGGTTGGGTGTTGCGGTTGTGGCGCAGGCTCGCCTGACACCAATGCTTGAGCTGCTGGTAAAAGCTCTTCGGTATTTACCCTTGCTTCATCTTTCCAATAATCATCAATGCGACCGTGGTAATAAAGCTCGCCATCTTTATCAAACATATAAATATCAGGCGTACACTGCGCATCAAAAGCTTTGGCAACTTCCTGTGTTTCATCTGCAAGATATGGGAAATCAATGCCCCACTCAACCAACTTTTCGCGCATCGCATCCACATTGTCTTCAGGGAAATCAGGATGAATATTCGGGTTAATCGCCACAGTATTGATACCCATTGCTTTTAATGTTGCTGCATGGCGCACCAAACGCGGCCAAACTGCAATCGCATACGGGCAATGGTTGCAAGTGAATGCAACCACAAGACCATGTTCACCCAACGCACCTTTTAAGCTGTGCGACTCACCATGTGCGTCTTTTAAAGAAAACTCAGGAAGCTGAAACGCCCCTTTATAAATTGATGCTACCAATGCCATAACTATCTCCGTCAATCATTATAAGTAAGAGGCAACCCTGAAAGATAGCCTACATCAAATCAACCCTTCATAAAATGGCATCATAACTGCTTAGTTCCTAACCAATGAACATAGGTTGGAGTTGCCCATGCCACAGCACAAACACATCATCGATGAATTATTGGATAATATAGACACGATTCGCCCTGCTTTACTCAATCAAAAAGAGCAAGATAATGGTATGCGCAGCTTGCTTAGGCGCATGGTTTCTCTGCTTGAATCCTTACAAAACACCCCCAGCGTTGACCCTCACCTTTATCAGCATATCACCCATATGTTTGCCCTGCTTCTTGATGCAGAACACGGCACATTACTTAAACATCTATACCTTGATGAGCAAAACAAAGAGGCGCTAAACATGTTAGGGGCGCACATAAAAACACGTAAAATATTGATTGATGCAGCACAACAAGATTTGCCATCTGCTTTAACCATGATTCGCCGAGGTTTTGATTTGCTCGGTAAACCGCACCCGAGCAGCGATGATTTAAGTGTTAATTTTAAACAATTTACAAAACATTTACAGGCATACTTACAAGGAAACAGTAAAGTACGCTTAGAGTTCAACCTTCTAACCAGCGCATTAAAACAATCCGTTCAGGCTATGGATCATGTGCTGAATGAGGTTGGTTCACATTCTCCCGAATTGAAAGAAGTGCAATCTGTGCTGGAACAAGATTTACCTTCAGACCCTGAGCAAGCCCAAGCTTTATTGCGCAATGCCCGAAACAATATTCTCAAAGCAGGTGACAAACTGAATCATGCAAGCCAGCAAGTTAAAGTAACCATGACCGCACAAGTCGCACAAATGGACAAGCTTGCCAAACGTTTACATGAAGCCGAAGCGCAAGCGCGAAATGATCCGCTTACAGGCTTGGGCAACCGAAGAAAGTTGCGTGAATTTTTCAATGCTTTACGCAAGGACACCAGCACTTCATTTTTAATGATAGATATTGACCACTTTAAATATATCAATGATCAATATGGGCATGACGCAGGTGATTTGGTGCTTAAAAGACTAGGTAGTTTGCTCAAAGTTGCCGTGCGCAGCACAGATATGGCAGCAAGACTTGGTGGTGAGGAGTTTTGCATTGTTCTGCCCGAAACCAACCGCACACAAGCATCAAACTTAGCCGAGAAAATACGCCACGACATTGAAACAGAAACTTTTCGCACACAACATGGAAACATTGATGTCAAAGTCAGCATTGGGGTTGCGGAACGGCTTGATGAAGAACCTATTGCTCAGTGGTTAAAGCGCGCCGATACAGCGTTATATCAAGCAAAAGGAAACGGCAGAAATCAAGTGGTTAATGCAGAATAATAAATATCTGAAAAAAAACGCCCTCAAAGCAACGTTCTTCGGCGACAAACAACCATGACAATGAACATAAACGCTAAGAAACCTGTTAAGGCTGGAAAAAGCACTGTGGTCAGCGAATAATGCGCCAGCGCTGCAATCACCACAACATTGCGTGCTGTCATCAACATATAAAAGCCAAGTTGTTCATCCCAAGGTTTATAGAATGACTTGCGAAATGTTGGCGCAAAGCCAAAAGCATCAATCATGGTAAGCAACACTACTGTCCACATCGGTGAGGATGTCCAATACCACAACGGGATGGATGCCAATGCCAAGCTGAAAAACAGCCAGTCTAATGTTGTAATATGTGTATCAGCTTTTTTCATCCAAGCTAAAAAAGCCACATAAATCGTGATTAAACCTGATACACCAATCGCCCAAGCACCAGGGCCACCACCATCTGCCATTTGCCCAAGAAACACGATAAATGTCGTTAAACCCCAAATCACCCAAGAAAACACATGCGGCTTGGTTTTTCCCTGATGTATGGAGCGGATATACGGGATAAATGCAATAAAAGTCATGCCTACTGCAATCAATCCCAGCATTTCTTTCATCATCGTATCCTCGCTAACCACAAACCCTGCAAGCAAAGTTTAAAACAACAAGCGAAGTTTTGAACAAGTCATAATATTTCCAAGGTTGAATTTGCGCCACACATACCCTATAAAACAGGTCTATGGCGCAGTTTTCTTCCACATTTTTAGATGAGCTTATCTCTCGCAGCGACTTGGCTGAACTCATTTCTCGACACGTTGATTTAAAACCTTCGGGGGCAAATCTTGTGGGTTTATGCCCATTCCATCATGAAAAAAGCCCTTCTTTCTCCGTTTCTGTGGACAAACAAATGTATTATTGTTTTGGTTGCGGCAAAGGTGGCAATGCTTTTCGCTTTTTGATGGAACATGATGGTTATCCCTTCCCTGAAGCTGTGGAATTCTTGGCACAAAAGGCAGGAATGCCTATTCCTGACAGCAAACCTGTGAACCCCGAAGAAGCAGCTCGAAAGAAAAGCGGCTTGGAGCTATTGGACAAAGTTGCAGGTATTTTTTCGCGCACACTCAACAGTGACGAAGGAAAAAAAGCCCGCGAATATTTTGAAATGCGCAAACTCTCTCCTGCCCTTATTCAAAAGTATCAATTGGGTTATGCGCCAGCAGGCTATGGTTTTATGAAGCGATGTTTTGGTGAGGATAATCATAACCTTAGCAACCTTGAATCGATTGGTGTGCTTATCAAAAATGAACGCGGGTATGCAGATAGATTCCGTGAGCGTGTGATGTTTCCCATTCGTGACAAACAAAGTCGCGTGGTTGGTTTTGGCGGGCGTATTTTAGGAGATGGCGAACCCAAATACTTAAACTCACCTGAAACAGACTTTTATCATAAATCACACTTGCTTTATGGCTACGCCGAACACCGCGAATCGGTGCGCAAACACAAAATGTTGGTGGTGGTGGAAGGTTATATGGATGTACTTGCCATGGCATCGTATGATTTGGACTATGCCGTTGCCCCACTGGGCACAGCCATTACAGAATCACAACTGAATATGATTCTTCGCTTGTTGGAAACACCTGTGTTTTGCTTTGATGGTGATAAAGCAGGGCGAAAAGCTGCGTGGCGTTCTATTGAGCGTATGTTGCCCATATTAAAGTCGGAACATTCGCCGCGTTTTCTCTATCTTCCTGATGGCGAAGACCCTGACACTTTACTGCAAAAAGAAGGCAAGGATGCCTTTGAAAAAAGGCTGAAAGAAGATGGTAAACCTATGCTTGAAACATGGGTTCTGGGCTTGAAAAACATTGCAGGTGATGGTGCAGAAGGCAGAGCGCGCATGGCTAAGAAAGCAGATGTCATGCTCTCCACCATGACCGATGATTATTTACGCCAAGCATGGCAAGGTGAAATTGAAAAAGCGACTGAAGTGAAGCTTTCTTTGCAAAAACCCGCGCAAACATTGTCCAGAAGCAAGCAGCCTATCGCCAGAAAACCTGCACAGTATTTGGCTGTAAACCCCATGAAACATGACCAGTTTATGGCGGGTTTACTACAAAATCCCGTTCGTTTTCAGAATTTGCCTGACGATGCCTTTGATTTTTTTATTGACACTCACCCCATTTATCCGATATACACCCGTGCCTTTTCGCTGGTAGGCGATGAGAAAAACACCGAATTAGATATAGCGGCACAATTGATGCGGGAATTCCCCGACAATCAGCATATAGCACGCTGGGTGAACCTACCAATAGTCGACGATGTTGAGTTTCAACAGCTCTTGATGGATATGCATATCACATATTTGAACGGTCTACATGGTCGCTCGAAGGATATTGGTGTGAAAATGCGCATTATTAAAGAGCTTAAAACGTTGCAAGTACAACAAAAACAATTTAATAAAAATTTGAGTCACAAAGAATCCCTGTAATGGCGGCATGTAAACATGAGTAAAACAGAACAGTCTAAGGTAAATGAACTTGGTACATTGATGGCCAAGGGTAAAGAAGCTGGATACATCACTTATGATGAATTAAACAGCCATTTACCCGAAGGTTTGGTCGATGCCAACCAAGTTGAAGGCATTATCAATCTATTCACCGAAATGGGTGTTGAAGTCGTTGACCAACAACGCGCACCCACAGGCGAGTATGCCATGCGCAAAGACCGTCTGCGTAAAGAAGACTCTGCACTTCGCGCTGATACCACCACATTGGGAACAGTTATCCGCGTGGATGACCCTGTGCGCATGTATTTGCGTGAGATGGGAACCGTTGAGTTGCTTACCCGCGAAGGTGAAATTGAAATTGCTCGCCGCATTGAAGAAGGTCGTATGCAAGTGCATGAAGCCATTTGTTTATGTCCAGCAACATTCCGTGAAATCATGCATTTGGGTGAGCGTGTGATTGAAATTCGTGATGAGGCGCTTGAATTAGAAGAAGAACCCAACTTCAAAGATATTTTGGATATTGATGATAAAGTAGTCAATGCTGCTGCGATTGCACAATATGAGAACCGTATGGATAAAAGTGAAGCAGATGATGATGACTTGATTGATGCCAAGCCAAAAATGAGTGCTGAAGCTTTGGCAGCCGCCATCAAAGCCCGCACGGCAACACCAGATGGCACACCGATGGAAGAAACCATCATCACCAAAGAAGAGCAGCTTGAATCGGCACTGGAGCACTTTGAAAAGGCCAAAGAACTACATCAAGAATTTTTGCAACTTCGCCAACAAAGGGTTCGCAAATCACGCGATAAAAAACTTGCCGCTCGCGCTGACGAAGTGCTTAATGCCATGTTGTTTGAGCTGGTCACCATTCCATTTTCCAACAAACAATTGATTAAACTTGTCAGTCGTTTCAAGAGTAATGTGAATCGCGTGCGTAAGTATGAACGTGCCATCCGTGACCAAGCATTAAAAACAAAAATGCCGCGCAGACTATTTTTGGAAACATTCCCCACTAGGCTTACCGATGAAAAGTGGGTAACAGATATGCTCAAGCAACATCCCGAAGCGAAATGGGCAGATGCATTCACGCTTTCATCCACCAAGATTAAAGAGAACCAACGCCGCCTCAAACGTGTTGAACAAGAAAGTGAAATGGATGTTTACGAGCTTAAAGATGTGGCGCGTAAACTCACCATGGGTGAAGCCAAAATGCGTCAAGCCAAACGTGAAATGATTGAGGCTAACTTGCGCCTTGTGATTTCCATTGCCAAAAAATACACCAACCGTGGGCTTGGTTTCTTGGATTTGATTCAAGAAGGTAATATCGGCTTGATGAAAGCCGTGGACAAGTTTGAATGGCGCAGGGGTTATAAATTTTCAACGTATGCAACATGGTGGATTCGCCAAGCCATAACTCGCTCTATTGCAGACCAAGCACGCACCATTCGCATTCCAGTGCACATGATTGAAACGATTAACAAAATCATGCGTATTTCTCGCCAAATTGCGCAAGAAACAGGACGTGAACCAAGCCCTGAAGAACTTGCAGTAAAATTGGAAATGCCGATTGAAAAAGTCGAGCAAATATTAGAAGTTGCCAAAGAACCTGTATCATTAGACACACCTGTGGGTGATGATGATGACACCAGCTTGGGTGATTTCGTACAAGATACCAAAGCTGAAAACCCACTGGATACTGCTGTGACTGAGGCATTGCGTGAATCAACACATGAGGTCTTAAAAAACTTAACGGATAGGGAACAAAAAGTGCTTAGAATGCGCTTTGGCATTGGCATGAACACTGACCATACTTTGGAAGAAGTGGGCAAACAGTTTAATGTGACACGTGAGCGTATTCGTCAAATTGAAGCCAAAGCATTGCGTAAACTTCGCCATCCATCTCGGGCGCAAAAGTTGAAAACATTTGCTGAAAGCCCAGAGATTTCACCATCACTGTTGAATAAGTAAGTTACGAAGACAAAACGATTAAAGGGGCAAGTTTAGGCTGCCCTTTTTTTTGCCTGCAAAAAACAAACACACCTTAACTATCTGGACGAATACAAATTCTCTCAATATGTGTTGTTTGTTTGGTATCAGCATCCACCGTAATTTTCGTCGCAAAAATCGTTGCTCCGCGCTCCACGGCTTCAAAACGTTGCGGCAAACGCTTGACCATGCGGCGCAAAGCACCTTCTTTTTTCATGCCAATAATTGAATTGTATGAACCTGTCATTCCAATGTCCGATTGAAATGCAGTGCCGCTGGCATGAATGATTTCATCACAAGTCGGCACATGGGTATGCGTGCCGTACACCATGCTCACCTGCCCATCCAAATACCAACCCATACCCATCTTTTCACTGGTCACTTCAGCATGTAAGTCCACAAGAATAGCATCCACATCATCAGGAAGCTCTGCAATCGCTTTATCTGCAGCTTCAAACGGACAATCCCAAGTCCCCATAAATACTTGTCCAATCAAATTGATAACAGCAACCTTAAAACCGTCACGGGTTTCTTGCACTGTCCAACCATTACCTGGTGCATACTTGGAAAAATTTGCAGGGCGCACAAACCTGTCATCTTCTTCAATATCTTCTAAAAAGCTTCGCTGGTCCCAACAGTGATTGCCGTTGGTGATGACATCAACACCCACGGAGAACAACTCATCGGCAAGTTTTAAGGTTGTGCCAAAACCTGCGGCAATGTTTTCACCATTGGCAACACAGAAATCAATTTGATGTTCATCCAACAATGTAGGCAAGTGGTCGCGCAATGCTCTACGCCCTGCTTTACCCAGCACATCACCGATGATTAAAATATTTAAGTTGTTGGACATGAAATGATTCCTTTTTCTGTAATAATTGTTGCCAGTGGCACATCATGCGGCTCTACGGGAACTTTGGAAAGCGCTTGGCAAGCAAAGGCAACACCAATCGCATCTACATCTGAACCATACTTAGAAAGCCAGCGGTCAAAGTAACCTTTACCCATGCCCAACCTTTGCCCTGATTCATCAAAGCCAAGCAATGGGCACACCAGCACTGCAGACGTTGCACTAGGCTGCCATATTTCACCCGCTACTGGCTCTTTCACACCAAAACCTACCGTGTGCCATTGGGTATCAACGCTAAGCTTCACCCACAGCATATCACAATCAGCAAGCATACGCGGCACAAACACCTCGATACCATCTAGCCTCAGTAAGTTGTCCGTATTCACTTCTTCAGGCAAAGCTTTGTAAACGAGCAGTTGTTTAACCTGTTTAGCATTTAGATAATCAATGACTTGCGCACAAATTTCATGGGAAAACTGAACATAATCATCTGAAGAAAGCTGATTGCGTTTAGCCCTTAATTCTTTTCTAAGTTGTTGTTTAAGTGAGGATATATCAGACATAAAATAAAAAGCATCCCCGCACTGTCGTATCATCAGGAAGTTGTCGAACCCTCAAAGTGAGGGGGGCGAAGCATTGTTGCATCAGGTTCTTTCGCAAGGAATGACGCACACAACAACAATAGCAATCTCCCAATCGAAACACATAGGCTCAGGCAACTATGTTGTGACTCGATCAGCGCAGGGACACGTTAGCTAAACCCTCTGCTTGTGCAACGACTTGGTCAAGTGTTGATTTGATGCTTTCCATGACCTCAGGGTTTGTGCTCTCTTGTTGATTTATCAATTCATCAGCGAGGTTTAACGCAATCAAAGCCATAATTTTACTGCTGTCAATAATTGTGCCTGATTGTTTGAGTGCAATAAATTGCTCTTGTACCAAAGCTGCTGCTGCTTTAACCCTCACAGGGTCATCATCAGTATTCACATTCATTTTCACGCCGCCAAGCAGCACTTCCACCGATTCACTCATGCCCATGACCTCATGATTGCTGCCTCTCATTTTCAGCCACCAAAATATCCAACTTTTCAATGGTGTGCTCAACCCTAGCCTTGGCATCCAAACGTTTATTCTCTGAATTTTGGTTTTCTCGTTGCAACTTTTCAATTTGTTCACGGCGTTTTCTCAGCTCGCCTTCTGCCAACCGTGTCACTTCACGCAACCGCTTATTTTCCGCCATGATTTGCTCATGATTGCGGCGCACTGTTGCCAAATGCTCTGCCAACACATCCAAACGCTGTTGCACTTCTTGCTCCACTTGTTGTTTATCCATCAGGATATTGAACCACTGAATAGCGAACGGGTCAACATTCAGCTATCCACTTTTTGCTGAATCGTGTTGCAGTGGTGACAAACTTCAGCCACTTTGCCAATGCGTTTATTGCAGGTGTCACATGCTTTTTCTTTGAACAAATAGCGATACATTTTTACAGCAACAACCACAACAATAATGGCAATAATAAGTTTGATAATCATACGTTTTCCTCACTACTTTCTTCAGGCTTAGACTTCTTTTTCAATGCCATGCGAGCTGTAATAATACCCACCTCATACAGCAGCAACATAGGCAATGCCAACAATGTTTGCGAAATAATATCGGGTGGCGTTAAAATCGCTGCAAAAATAAATGCCCACACAATCACATAACGTCGCTTTTCTTTCAGCCCTTGAATGCCAACCAAATCCATGCGTACCAGCAGCATAATAATGATGGGAATTTGAAAGCTCATGCCAAAGGCAAACAAGAGTTTAAGCACCAGCGTTAAATACTCTTTAATCGCGGGCATCGCCTGAATCAAATCGGTTGAAAAGCCCAAAAAGAACTCGAATATGAGCGGGAACACAATGAAGAAGGCGAATGCCGCTCCTGAAATCATCAATATTAAACTGGATAGGAAATAACCAATAAATGCGCGTCTTTCATTCTTGTATAAACCTGGCGCAACAAACGCCCAAAGCTGGTAGAAAGTAATGGGAGACGTAGCAAACAGACTTAGCACCAGTGCGATTTTAAGGTAAGTAAAAAACACATCGGGGGCATTCAAAAATATCAGCGGTGTACCCGGTGGCAAGGCATCACGAATGGGCGTTGAAATAAATTCAAACACCACTTCCGAAAAATTCATCAGCACCAACACGCCTAGAATGTATGTAATCACAGCAATGGTAAGCCGTTTTTTAAGCTCTTTTAAGTGCGATATGAGTGGGGTTGGGTCTGGCGTTGCAGTGCTCACTTGTCTTTTTTCTCAACCATTGCTGCATCCGTCACATCTTTCAAGGATGCTTCCACATCTTGTTTGATTTCTTTCAAGGATTCACCAACACCTTGGGTCGCATCTTGCGCAGGCTGTGAAAGCGTATGTTTTTCATATTCCAATTGTTTCTTCAGGCTGTTTACCCAAGCACGACCTTGTTTCACAATTTTGGCAATCTGCCCCAGAAACTCAGGCAATCGTTCAGGGCCGAGCACAAGAAACCCAATCAACCCAATCAAAATAAGCTCAATCATCCCAATATCAGGCATGATTCACCTCTTTCAATGCAGCCTTCAACATCAAGCAGCTTTGTCCTTAACTTTCTCTTTGGCTTCAGCTTTGATTTCAACTTTTTCGGCATCAATCACTTTGTCACCTGGCTCTTTTTCATCTTTTTTACTGTCATCGGCAATATTGGTACGGAAACTTTTAATACCTTTGGCAAGCCCTTCACCCAATGCAGGCAGCTTTTTCGCGCCAAACAGCACCATCACAATCACCAAAATCAAAATTAACTCAGTTGTTCCTAAACCAAACATATGCATCCCCTCTCTACGCTTAAACCTTATATTACGCCAAGCGTAGCATTTTCACTTCTCAAAATGAACGTATTGTTTTTAAGTATGTTTTTTAGCAACCAAAACAATCAACGCAATGCATTCATCATCGCATTTCAACACGTTGTTCGTTATTGCAATTGAAAGGTGACAGGAAGAATATGTTCCCCATCGGATAAAGGCAGTGAACCAATGGAAGCAATGCCCTTTTGTGCAGCAATATCCAAGGTTTTATAACCTGTCGACACTAAAAGCGTCACACTTTGCACCACCTGCTGCTGAACAGCCAAAGAGAATTTTGCCGACCCTTCCCAACCTCGGCGCATCGCCTGTCTAGGATAAGCAATTGCTGCAAGTATACGTTGTTGGATAGGTTTTGGTACGACTTGGGCTGTTTGCAAAGCTGATTCTTGGGTAGGTTGTTGCGCTGGCTCTTCAATCATCTTATTTTCTTGCTTAGGAAACTTGTTTGTATGTTGTGCTATATTTTCTGGAATGGTTATACTGTTGAAAACATCAACATGTTTAGCTTCATTTTGAGCAGTGTTTTTTATTGGTTTGTTTGCTTGAAATTTATTATTTTCTTTCAAAGCCTTTTCTTGCAAAAGCTTGTCTTGCATGGGTGCAAGCTGTGGTATGAGGTCAATTTGCATGGGTTGCGCATCCACCAGCAACACGCTGGGCTGCACAACATAAAAAAGAACAAGGGCATGTACACCCAACGCAGCACAAAGTGCTACGCCAAGTGTTACATACCTTTGCTTAGACATTAGAAAGTAGCGTTTACGCCAGCATAGGTCGAACGACCAGCAACGGCATAACCTGATACTTCTTCATAGGTTTCATCCGTTAGATTTTCGACACGGAATTTAAACTTCCATGTATCATCCAACACATAACTCAACCTAAGATCTGTTTTGCTGTATGCATCAAGCTCTGTGTTGTTCGCTGTATCGGAAAAGCGTTTGCCCACAATATGTTGCTGAATTTCTGCATGAATGCCCACAACATCAGTACCTAAAGTGATACTGTCAGAACTTTTTGCCCTGCGTGCCAATACCAAGTTATTGGTATCATCCGTGGCTTCAAGCGTTGTCCAGCTGGCGCGTAGAAAGCCAAAGTCATTACGCAAACCTAGCGTCAACTCAGTGCCTTTGGTTGTAGCTTCACCCACATTGGATGGACTGTAAAAAAAGTTAGCATCAGGCGCCCAAACAATCAAATTTTCATAAGCTTGACTAAACCAAGTCAAACCTATGTCGATTTTCAGTTTATCTGTTTCTGTTTGGTAGCTCACACCAACATCCCAACCTTTGCTTGTTTCAGCTTTCAGGTTTGCATTACCTGCTGAAAATGCAGATGCAGGGAAATACAAATCATTGATAGATGGTGCTTTAAAACCTGTGCCGTAGTTGGCTGTAGCTCTAAATTGATCGTTGATTTGATACACAGCACCAAGCTTGTATGTGGTTTGATTGTCACTCACTGAATTATCATCATATCGCACAGATGCATTGATACTTGCAACATCAAAGTCGTGGTTTACCGAAGCAAACAAAGCATTTTGTGTAATGCTTTTATCAAAACCAGCACTATCACTTTTGCCGCCACTGGTAAACGCATCAAGACCAAACAATACCGATGTTGTGTCTAAGTCCCAATGATTTTGCAATGTTAATTGGTCACTGGTGGTCTTAAAATCTGAGTTGTTAAAAGAGCCTGGTGCAGGGTCTTTACCAACGCTGTCATCGACAGAACGCGATAATTGCACTGTGCTTTCAAATGTATCTGAAAATGTATATGCAACTTTTACACTGCTCACAGTTTGCGTGGTTTCTTGGGTGAAATTCAGCACATCCCCAAATGGAAACCCGCCATCCAAGTCAGTTGTACCTGTCACATTACGCACACTTAGCGCAATATCTGCATCACCTGCTTGAAAACCAACGCGACCTGATAATGTGGTGCGTTTATAAGCATCCGCTTCAGTGCCATTTGCTGCCACTGAAAAACCATCCGTACTTAATGTATCAGCCGATAATGCGTAAGTAACGCCATTATCCGAACCACCTTGCACGCTCACGCCACCTGATTTGGTGCCATACGTTCCAGCCTCTGCAAACACATGCGTTTGAATGCCTTTTTTACCTGTTTTGGTAAAAATTTGAATCACACCCGCCATCGCATCCGCGCCATAAAGGGATGATTGCGCGCCGCGCACGATTTCAATGCGTTCAATGTCTGCTGTGGAAAGGTTTGCCCAATTAAAGCTGCCTGTGGTTGCAGAACCAACGCGTACACCATCAATCAAAACCAAAGTTTGACCACTGCTGCCACCCCGAAGGAATACCGAAGTTGTCTTGCCCAAACCGCCGCTGTTTGCCACATCAATGCCCACTTGGGTGCGTAAAATATCAACCACTGTGGTTGCTTGTGATGCTTCAATATCATCGCTTGAAATCACGGTTGTCGCCGCACTCACATTGGCTGGATTCTCAGCAATGCGTCCTGCTGTGACCACCAAAGCGTCTAGCTCTTGTGCGCCGTCCTGCGCTTGGACTTGGCTGGTCATCATTTGTGATGCCAAAATGCCAAGTAAAGCTGTTTGTTTTATCGTTTTATTGTTGAAGGGGTTCAATGTATTTCTCCATTTGCGCCCGCCGCGCATATTATATTTGCGGTTAAGTTGGTTGGAGATATGAGGTGACAGAAAACCGTTTACGATGAAACAAAACAGGAAACCACCGACCTGCCTCCCACCGAGACTTAATCCGTTGTAAAGCTCGTAAGCTTCGTGTTTTAGGCCGGTCTCCTGGCTCACCTTCATCCTTGGTTGTTTCTGCCTTCCCAGTTCTTTTGAACCAGTGGCGTTTTAAACAACTTCGTCAGGCTTACAGTAGCGGGGGCTGCGTTAGAATTGCACTAACTTCCCGTTTCACTCATGGGGTATAAAACCCGCCGAGCACCTATAACGCGGCGAACAATACTGCCGGATACAGATATGTCCACCGTAATATTCCGCACTCAACCCGTCATGTTTACACAGAGCCTGTACCCGCGTACGCGTGGGACGAAAATTCATCAACTGCAGAACCTCTATAATAAAATGGATACCCGCCTTCGCGGGTATGATGAAAGATGTAGCCTTTACCCAAAAGAAAAATAGCCTATCCTTTTACTTATTTAACATCGGGGAAGTTGCCGATTGTTTTGTGTGGAATAGCGCTCAATATATACCTAATATATGGTATATCTGACATTTCAAGTCAATGAAATTGCTGTACATTCTCTTAATAATTTATGCCTTGTTTCGCCAATCAATCCGACAATCAACCACATCGCCCACCACCACAATTGCAGGTGATTTGGCAATGATTGTTTTGGATTTAGCTTGCGATAATGTGCCTGTATCGCATATTTCATCTTGTGTGCCTGCAGCATGAATAATGGCGATGGGTGTGCTTTCACTTAACCCTGCATCTATCAAGCGGGTTGCGATTTGGGGCAAGTTTTTCGCACCCATATAAAACACCAACACAGGAAATGCTTTGACCAAAGCTTTCCAATCCATGCGGCTGTTTTCACTGGCTTCATGACCTGTGAGAAAAGCGAGTGTGGCATTGGTGATGCGGTCGGTGACGGGAATGCCTGCAAGTGCAGGGGCTGCAATGCCTGAAGTGATGCCAGGAATCACACGGAATGTGATGTTTTCAGCATTCAAAGCGCGCATTTCTTCACCACCACGCCCAAAGACAAACGGGTCACCACCTTTGAGGCGCACTACGCGTTTACCTTGTTTGGCTAAAGCCACCAAGGTTGCACAAATATCATCTTGGCTTGTCGATGCCCTGCCACCACGTTTGCCTGCGCTGATACGCTCTGCTTTATCATGGGCTAAGGCTAAAATGGCATCGGATACTAATGCGTCATAGACAATGACATCGCAATCCGAGATAAGTTTGTGTGCGGCAAAGGTGAGCAAGCTAACATCGCCAGGTCCAGCACCAACCAATGCCACTTCACCTGCTTCTAATGGGCTATCCAATGATTTCATGACTCACCTTGTTTGAATTGGCTCTTTTGAATTGTTGTGTTACCCAATCACTCATGCCGTCTATGTTGACCAGCGCGGGTTTGATTTCAATATCCATATTGGTTTGTTCAGTCATGGATATACAGACATCCAAACTGTGACCTTCAAAAAGTAACATGGGCTGTAACACAACTTTTTTGATGCCTTGTTGCTCTAAATTTTTCAATACACTTTCGACATTGGGTTTGCCGTGCAACGTTGCCATTGCAACCAGTGAACATTTCTTGGCGCGTTTATATAAGGCAGCCACAATTTTTTCAAAACCTGTGAATTGATATACCACAAACACCACATGAATACGTTTGGATTCTTGCGTAAGTTCGCTTACCACCAAGTCTGCCAAACTATCGGCTGCATCAGCAGGTGTCGCTAATATGCTTGCATTTGAAGACCTCATCAATGCAGGCACATCCTGCTGCATATGTTTGCCTTCGCCTAAAAATAAAGGCAACACCTTTGCCCCTTCGGGCAGAGCGTTGTCCGATAAAAAGGAAACTTGAACTTGTTCATCCAAACCCTGCGAAACCTTTTCAGCAAGCATGTTTGCTTGGGCTGCATGTTTGGCATGACTTGAGCCGTGGGCGAGCAGGGTGAACATTAAAATTCAACGCCTTGTGCAGCTTTGATGCCTTTATCAAAGGCATGTTTGATGGGTTTCATTTCGGTTACGGTATCGGCATATGCAATCACTTCTTCGGCAGCATTGCGCCCTGTAAACACCAAATGCATCCATTTCGGGCGATTAGCTTCCAAGAAATCAACAATCTCTTTGCCATCCAACCAGCCATAACCACAGCAATAATTGACTTCATCCAAGACCACCAAATCAAATTCTTGGGATTTAATCTTTTCTTGAGCAAATACCCAAATTTCTTGGGTCGTTTTAATATCCTGTTCAGGGTTTTTAGTGTCCCAAGTGAAACCATCGCCCATGGCGTGCCACTCGATATTATCAAACTTGGCGGCTGCTTTTTGTTCGCCCGTTTTCCACTGCCCTTTGATAAATTGAATCACACAAACCTTCATGCCCCAACCCGCAGCGCGAAACACTACGCCAAATGCAGAGGATGATTTACCTTTGCCATCGCCTTGGTTGACCACCATCACACCTTGTCTATTTTCACGTTTTTTCATCTAATTCTCTCCATAAACAGGTCTTAAATCTTTGCCTTGCCCTGTAAGTTTCACCTGAAATACTGGTTCAAGCCGCGCTGCTGTGAGCATGGATGCGGCATCACCCACGGTCGCACCGCCCAAACCATCCAACAGCAGGACCACATCTGCCACGCCCGCTGCCTGCTGCAAATCATGCAGCACAGCAATGATTAAACGACCATCTTTAGATTGTTGTTTTATCAAACGCAGGCAATCCACTTGGTGCCGCATATCCAAATGTGCGGTGGGTTCATCCATCAACCAAATCGGATTATCACGCACCATGGTTGCCGCGATTTCAACACGCTGCCGCTCACCGCTAGACAACTCACCCAACGCACGTTGCTCCAATAAACCCAAGTCCATATATTGCAACGCATCTTCAATGCTTTGCCGCGTTTTGGCATCCGCAGATAAAGCCAAGCGTTGCCCCACGGTCAAACCAAACTCTGAAGGAGGCAAATCACCTTGCCATGTAAAAATTCGGCTCAATGTTTGGCGCGAATAAGTCGAAACAGGTTTTTGTTGATATTGGATTTCACCATTTGCACAAGGAAACATGCCTTGCAATGCCAATAATAAAGTCGATTTTCCTGCGCCGTTAGGTCCAAGCACCACCACAACTTGTCCAACCTGCATCTGCGCAGACAATGATTCAAAAAGTATTTTATTGCCTCGACGAAGTGATAAGTCTTGAATATCCAACATGATTATGCGCGTCTCAACAAAAGATAAAGGAAAATTGGTACACCAATCATGGCAGTCAATACACCCACAGGAAGTTCTGCGGGGCTGATGATGGTGCGCGCAGTGGTGTCTGCCATAATCAACAAAATACCGCCGCCAAATGCGGATGAAATCAACACCGCCTTATGCAAACTACCAAACAACAAACGCATCAAATGCGGCACAACCAAACCCACAAAACCAATCGTGCCTGCGGCAGTCACGGCAATGGCAGTCACCGCTGAGGCAAGAAACAAAAGTATCAAACGCAAGCGCTGCACATGCACCCCCAAAGCCTCAGCATGTCGCTCACCAAGCAAGAGTTTATCCAGAGATAAAGATAGAAAAACACCACACATCAAAGCCAGCAACCACACCAATAATAATGACCAAACAGGTAGGCTTGAACTGGACAAATCACCCATCATCCAAGCATAAGCAAGCATCAGGCTACGCTCTGGCAACAACGCCATGAGCAACATCAAAATTGCGCCCCAAAATGCAGCAAGTACCACGCCCGCAAGCAATAATCGCGTTGCACCAAGGAATGAAAAGGATAAAACCGCCGCAATACCTACCCATGCGCCAATAAATGCACCCATAGACATGGCAAGTGTTGAATCGGGAAACAGCATCATTGCAGACACTGCACCAACCGCAGCACTGCCCGCCACGCCCAACACATAAGGCTCTGCGAGTGGATTACCCAGCAACACTTGAAACCAAGCGCCAGCCAATGCCAACATGCCGCCCACAGCAAAAGCTGTGAGAATGCGTGGCAAACGAATCTCCCAGAGAATCAAAACTTCCATATCACTGCTTGGGTTCAGCGGATTAATCCAATGTTCGCCTACACCCAAGGCAATGAATATCACAAACATAGCAATACCCACAAAAGCCGCGATAAGTAACAGTTCGTTTTTTTGCAGTTTCAAAGCTTTAAACCTTCAAGTTGATTGAGCAAGTCCGTCATCCCATCCAACAATCGTGGCCCTGGTCTATGCACCAAATCAGGGTTGACCGTAATGATATGAATATCTTCACCCAACCACTTTTTCCAAAAAATTACGCGCTTTGAAACATCACGGTTTTCCGATGGGATAATCACCAGTTTGGGTTGTGCAGCAATCACCGACTCCACATTGATGCGCGGCGCTTCCAAAGCAAGCGAGCCAAATACGTTACGCAAGCCAATACGCCTTAAAACATCATGAATAAAGGTGTTGTTGCCCGCAGTAAGTAACGGGTCTGACCAGATTTCATAAAAAACAGGAATCTCTTTGTAAGAAATACGCGAAGTGAGTTTATCCAATCGCTTTTGCAAGTCAGAAACCAGTGCATTGGCTTGTTGTTCATGCCCTGTCACCCGCCCAAGCATCTGAACATTTTGCAACACTTCATCCACAGTTACGGGGTAACTTGGCACAATCTTCACACCCAATTGCCGCAGTTTGCTCACGCCAGGTGTCTTTATGTTCAACACAATCGCCACGGTGGGGCGCAAGGCGATAGCAGCTTCAACATTGATACGATTATATGCGCCAATGCGCGGCAATTTTAAGGCAGCTTTGGGGTAATCACAATAACTGACTGCCCCCACAATATCTTTCTCCGCGCCAATCGCGTACAAGGTTTCACAGACATGCGGCGCAAGGGCTAAAATTCGTTCGCCAGCAAAGGCAGGAAAAACCGAACAAAAGAAACATACAATAAACCACGCTTTGCGCACACAATACCCCATATTCAATCCATCTAAAATTTAGCAAGCGTATCCATCTTGTAAACGATTGTCTAAATCCTAAAACGTAGGCAAAATAATCTTACTTGCCAGCCTTGAACTTTACCCATCTAATTGGCACTTATGCCACACCATGAAACCAACCTACAATTCTCAACCGAAGAACGTGAAACCTTGTATCGTATCATTCGTGCGCGGCGGGATATGCGTCATTTTGTGGGTGGTGAGGTTACGCCTGAAGTTCTGACCCGTATTTTAGAAGCTGCTCACGCCGCCCCTTCGGTAGGTTTGATGCAGCCTTGGCGCTTTATTCGCATCACCAAACAGACATTACGTGATGATTTAGTGGTTTTGGTTGAAGCAGAAAAAGACAAAACAGCACAAGCCTTAAACGCGCGACAAGCCGAGTTTATGCGCTTAAAAGTGGAAGGGCTTCGTGATTGTGCCGAGTTGATTGTGGTGGTGCTCGCTCCTGATGATGGCACGATATTTGGTAGGCGCACCATGCCTGAAGCGATGGCATTGGCATCAGTGTCTTGCGCGATTGAAAACATGTGGCTCGCTGCTCGTGTTGAAAACTTAGGCATGGGCTGGGTTTCCTTCTTTGAGCCTGATGATGTTGCCGCCCTGCTGCAATGCCCAGAAGGCGCAAAACCTATCGCCCTACTTTGCTTAGGCCCCGTCAAAGCGTTTTATGACAAACCCATGTTAGAACAAGAAGACTGGCGCCAAGGCAAGACTTTGACCGCCATCTTATCTGAGGATGAATATCCATCATGAAAACACTCATGATTCAAGGCACAGCCTCGGGCGTGGGCAAATCGGTAATGGTTGCAGGTTTATGCAGATTACTGGCTAGAAACGGCATCAAGGTTGCCCCATTCAAACCGCAAAACATGAGCAATAATGCAGCAGTAACTGCTGATGGTGGTGAAATTGGTAGAGCCCAAGCCTTGCAAGCTTTGGCATGTGGCATTGAAGCCACTGTGGATATGAACCCTGTGCTCATCAAACCCGAAGCCGACAGTAAGGCGCAACTGATTGTGCGCGGTAAAGTTGCAGGGCATTTACACGCCAAACGCTTTCGCCAAGATAGGATTGTGTTGTTGGATACTGTGCTTGAATCCTTTAAAACACTAACATCTGAATATGATGTGGTGATTGTCGAAGGAGCGGGAAGCCCTGCTGAACCCAATCTTCGCGAGGGTGATATTGCCAATATGGGGTTTGCCGAAGCTGCCAATGTGCCTGTCTGGTTGGTGGGCGACATCAATCGTGGTGGTGTGTTTGCTTCGCTCAAAGGTAGCTTGGATATTTTGTCGGATTCCGAGCGCGACAGAGTTCAAGCTTTATTGATTAACGGTTTTCGTGGTTCAAAAGAGCTACTTGAAGATGCACTGGTTTGGCTAGAGAATAAGACCCGCAAACCATTGGCAGGTGTCATCCCTTGGCTACCATTGGAGCTTCCTGAAGAAGACAGCCCCTTTCGCCATGCCAACAATGAAGTGGATTGCAGCAAATTTAACATTGCAGTGATTGCTTATCCGCGCATGTCCAACCATGATGACATTGACCCCTTGGCTTCCGAAGCAGGTATTGATGTTCGTTTTGTGCGCCACCCTGAAAGTATGCAACCTGCGGACTTGGTGATTCTCCCTGGCAGCAAACATGTTTCCTCTGATTTACTGTGGCTGAAGGCGCAAGGTTTTACGCAAGCATTACAACAGCATTTGCGTTATGGTGGTAAAGTATTGGGCATTTGCGGTGGGCTGCAAATGTTGGGGACGTGTATTGAAGATAACGGTGTGGAAGGCACAAATATAAAAGGCTTGGCTTTCTTAGCCTTGCAAACCAACATGGTAAAAGAAAAAACATTGCGTCAAATTGATGCACCCGCACGCTACCCTTGCAGAAAACGTGTAACGGGTTATGAAATTCATCATGGTATTTCCGATGCTGACACTGCCCTTTTCCCTTTTGCCAAATGTTCGGATGACCAACAAGTTTGGGGCACATATATCCACGGGCTTTTTGAACAGGGCGAATTTCGCCAAGCTTGGTTAAGCAGCATGGGCATTCAAAGCGATGGCATCAATCAACAAACTCGCATACTGGCTTCATTGGATAGGCTTGCCGATGCCTTGCAAGCTGAACTGTCGCCTGAACTTTTAGCACCGCTCATGAATAAACCATGACTTTATTTGTCGCACTATTGCTTGAATATTTCAAAGGCGACCCAAGCAATGCTTGGCATCCCGTGGCTTGGTTTGGACGTTTTGCATCGCGTGTGGAACAGCTCATATATCAGTCCACACGTTTGACAGGCATTGTTGCTTGGCTGCTGGTCGTAGGTTTATCTTGGTTTGCGGTGTGGTGGTTGCACAATATGTTCGGCTGGATTGCTGATATATTGATGTTGTGGTTAAGCATCGGTTGGCATTCATTGTTTGTGCATGTGCAAGCCGTGCTTGATGCCAAGACTGTGGAAAAAGCCAAAGCGGCTTTAGCCATGATTGTCAGCCGTGATGTCAAAGGCATGAAGCGCGAAGATACCCGCCGCGCTGCCCTTGAATCTTTAGCCGAAAATGCATCCGATGCTGTGATTGCACCCCTGTTTTGGTTTCTCTTGTTTGGGCCTTTGGGTGCTGCATTTTATCGCATGGTCAACACACTCGATGCCATGTGGGGCTATCGCAATGCACGTTATCAATATTTTGGTTGGTGTGCGGCAAAAGTAGATGATATGATGAACTATATCCCTGCAAGAATCACCGCATGGCTGATGCTTAGAGTCGGACAATCTGTATCTTGGACAGCATTAAAAACACAAGCAACCACCCATGCTTCACCCAACGCAGGTTACCCCGAAGTGGCTTTGGCTTATGCTGCCAACATCAAGCTCGGCGGTGCAGTCAAACGCGATGGCAAGATTGATGAACGCCCGTTTTACGGCAAAGAAGATGCAAGAGCGATTGATGCGGTTGCCGCTTTTGAAGCGCAACAAATCGTGCGCACCACTTTATTATGGGCAGCAGCTTTAGCAGGAGGGATTACCATTGTTTTCTAACCCTTTATTTCAGAAAGGTAGTGCGCTTATACCTTCCCAATTCCCACATGGCGGCGGCATTGAAGCAGCAGCCAAGGCTTGGCAATGTGATGTCGCTGATATTCTTGATTTATCCACGGGCTTGCACCCCTCAGGTGCGCCAGATTGGTTGCCAAAGTGGTTGGAAAAACATGCTGATTTGGTTGCCCAATATCCCGATGTTAATGGTGATCCAGCACGCGCAGTATTGGCGCAATACTTCAATGTGGCAGCAGAAAATATATTAATCATTGCAGGCGCACAAGCGCTGATTGAAACGATTTTTCAAGCCATGCCTTGGCAATCGATGGCGATTGAAGTGCCATGTTACAATGAGCCAATTCGTTGCGCCCAACGTACTGGCTGCCAAGTTCATGGCTTTGAACATGATGAACCCATCCCACTTACGGATATGTTGTGGCTAACCAGCCCGCACAACCCCACTGGTGAAGAAAAGGTTTTTCCGCAAGGGCGGCAAGGTGTGCTCGATGAATCGTATATGCCCTTTGCCCAACGTATAAATTTGGGGCTAATAGCTGGTGTGATTCGCCTTGGTTCACTGACCAAAACCTTTTGTATCCCGGGATTACGTTTGGGTTATGTGGTTGCTGATGCAGCGACCATTCAGCAACTGCATCATTGGCTAGCGCCTTGGCCTGCATCCACTTTGGGTTTGCATATACTACCCAAGCTACTCGATGAAGCAGATGTTCGGGATGCGCAAATTCAAAGCAGTAGGCAACAGTTGATTGCACTATTGGAAAAACATGGTTGGAAGGTAAACCCATCATCGGCTTCGTTCGTATTGGCAAAACCTTCAGGCGAAGCACCTGATTTCGCAGCCGCTAAAATCTTAGTGCGTCACTTCCCTGAATGGCAGCAATTATCAGGTTGGGTTCGTTTTGGTTTCCCGAATGTTAAACAAGAGTGGCAACGCTTGGAAGATGTACTAACTACTTCTTCTTAGGGCGGAAGACCTTGCATTCATCAGGGTCAGCCTCCAAATAAACCCCGCCAAACAGGTCAATACAGTAAGGCACGGCGGGAAATACCGCATTCAAACAATCATCAATGGCAGAAGGTTTACCTGGCAAATTAATAATTAAAGCTTTGCCGCGAATACCTGCCGTTTGCCGTGATAAAATCGCAGTCGGTACAAATTTAAGCGATTCTTGGCGCATCAATTCACCAAAACCTGGCATCATTTTTTCACACACATTTTCAGTCGCTTCAGGGGTCACATCCCGCACCGCAGGGCCCGTGCCGCCAGTCGTCACAATCAGACAACAACCTTTATCATCAGCAAGTTCTTTAATCGTGGCTTCAATGCCTGCTTGTTCATCAGGAATTACTCGACTCGCTGCTTCCCACTCGCTGGTCAGCACCCGCTTAAACCATGCCATCATCGCAGGGCCGCCCAAGTCTTCATACTCACCACGACTTGCTCTATCTGAAACTGTAATAAATCCAATTTTTGCTTTCATATTCCTACCTTTATAACGTCATTCCCGCGAAGGCGGGAATCCATATTTCGATTAAAGTGGAGCCTGAATCAAGTTCAGGATGACAGTGCATACACACGTTACACCCTAATCCGTGTTCATCTGTGGCTAAATATCCAAACCCTCTTGAAAATCCATACCCTGCAACAATTGCACTTGCACCGTATCTCCCACTTTCAGACCTTCTGATTGTTCGGGTACAACTACAAAACCTTCAGCCATTGCCATGCTCATCAACACCCCACTACCCTGTGTTCCCGTGGAAGTCACTGTATAACCCTGTGCATCTCTGCCCAAAGTCACACGCACAAAATGCGCCCTACCAACTCTGTCTTTCACATCATGGGTAAGTCGAGCCCTGATAGTGCAGCGTTGAAGTTTGCTATGCCCCATCATGGCGCGAAGTGCGGGTGAGACAAATTGTTCAAAACAGACCATGCTCGACACTGGATTGCCCGGCAAACCAAACACTTTACACCCTGAATCCGTCGTACCAAAAGCCAGCGGATGCCCTGGGCGCATGGCAACACGCCAAAAATGCATGGTAATGCCAAGTGCATTCAAAGTGGGGCGCACAAAATCATGATGCCCTACCGACACACCACCGCTGGCGAGCAACACATCATATTTCAACCCTTCAGCCAACTTTGCGCGCAATTCCAACGGGTTATCCCGCGCAATGCCAAGCAATGTCGCTTCTATACCCAATGATTTACACTGTGCATACAAGGCATGACTATTGGCATCAGGAATTTTGTTTTCATCAATGGCTTCATCCAGCCCTTCCAGCTCATCACCCGTGGATAAAATCGCCACGGTTGGTTTGGCGAATACGGGCACTTGTTTCTTTTTCACCATGGCCAAAATCGCCAACACACCTGGCGTAATCAATGTGCTCTTTGTCAGCACCACCTTACCGTTTTTAAGGTTCTCACCCAATGGGCGAATGTTTGCACCTTGTTTTGGCGGTGTGAGAATCAAAACATCATCACCATCTTCTTGCGTATCTTCCACCCGAATCACCGTATCCACGCCTTGTGGTGTGGGCGCACCCGTCATGATTCTTGCGGCTCTGCCTTGCAACACCTTGATGTTTGGCATTTGCCCCGCCCGAATATCATCCACCACTTTGAGGCTGACAGGGTTCGCGTCATTCGCATCTTTGATGTCATCAAAACGCACCGCATAACCATCCATAGCAGACACGTCATAAGGCGGGTGATTACGATTGGCAATCACATCTTCTGCCAACACACGATTAAGACTGTCGTGCAGAGCGACAAGCTCTACCGCTTGTGTTGTGATATGATCTAAGATGCAAGCCTGTGCATCGGCAACTGATAAATAATTCATATGTTTTCGTCTCTTTTCATCTATTTTGATTTGTTTTTAACAGGTTTTCCGCATATTCAAGCTCATGTTGGCTATCCAAGTCTAAAAAGCTCAATAATTTCGCATCAAATGTTTCTAATTCATCTTTTTGTACAATCAGGCTGTCCATACGCTCAATCAATCGCCGCAAACTTCGCTGATTATCGCTTATCTGTTGCTGCATCACAGGCAAACAACCCTTGGCATAATAGGCAAACAACGGTTGCACATGACCATCAAACATAGGTGCAACCAGTTGATGATTTCCTCGCTTATTCGCCAAACCCTTCACCAAATCAGCCGAAACAAATGGCATATCCACAGCCACCACAAACACCCAGTTTGTTTTCACCTCGTCCAAAGTTCGGTAAATGCCCATCATCGGAGCACGGTCTTGCCCTACATCGCACAGCTGCGGCAGTCCAACATCTTTGATGGGTTCACGCACACTGATGATTATATCTTCAAACAGAGGCTGCAAGTTCGCAATCGCTCGCGCCAATAGCGTCTTACCCGCCAGCTTCACAGAAGCTTTATCTTGCCCCATGCGTTTGGATTCACCACCTGCTAAAATGATTGCTGTGCAATCCTCAATCATCCATCTTGCCAAGTGGAATGCTCTCACCATCCAAGCTCACACTATTTTTATCCACCCAATAATCACGAATGCCATTATCACCTTTTTTCTCTGCCCACTTCTTCAATGTCGGGCGTTCACCCACAAAATCATACAGAGGCACACCATAACCACAGGATGTATGCACAAGGTCAATGCTGACATCAAAGATTTGCCGTGCGCCAGCTATCGGCTCAAACAAAGCATACAATTCATCCCAATCATCATCACCTGTCAAAACCATGCGCGCTTGCCCATACAGCCTTAAAATCAAAGGCACTTTCTCAAAGCTGCAAAACATAATCGTCATGCGATTATTTTCTTGCAAATGCGCTGCCGATTCATTGCCACTGCCTGTCACATTCAGCCAAAGTACACGGTTTGGATTCACAACCACAAAACTATCCATACCTTTGGGCGAAATATTCACCCGACTATCCGCTGT
>DQSL01000116.1 GCA_015663235.1 Mariprofundaceae bacterium | reverse complement strand
TTTCGAGGCGCAAGGTTGAAACGGACACCTATAAACAAGCTTGTGAAAAATTAAAGCTTGGTGAACAAAAGGAATCCGATTCTCACACTTTAGCCGTGTTTGATGAAACATGGCACGCGGGTGTTGTGGGTTTGGTTGCAGGGCGTTTGGCGCGGCAACATGGACGACCTGCGGCAGTTGGCTTCCAAGAAGGAAGCGGGTTGATTCGTGTGTCATTGCGCGGCGTGTCAGGCTTTCATATTGGTGATTTATTGAAGGATTGTGCTGCATATTTAACTGGCTTTGGCGGTCATGCAGGTGCAGGTGGTGGAACAATTAAAGAAGGTAAGTGGATAGAGTTTGTGGCAGCTTTTCAACAAGCTATTGAACAGCAGCAACAAAGTGATGGCATACGAACACATAAGTTGGTTGATGGTGTATTGCGTTTGCCAGCCATGCACCATGGCTTGGCGAGTAGGTTACAACGGTTTGAACCTACGGGGCAGGGTAATCCAGGTTGTTTATGGGTGCTTGATGATGTGAGCATTGTGGATATTAAAAAGCTTAAGGGTGGGGTCTGTCGCATCCAGTTGAGTGATGGGGCTGGTTATTTACAGGCTGTATTGTTTAAGGGTGGTGTTTTGCTTGATGACTTGCAGCAAGGTGCTTGTGTTTCGTTGTTGGGAGAGCTTAAACTTGATGATTTTCGCGGAGGTAATGCGGTTCAGTTTGTAATTGAAGATGTTTTGCTTGTTGAGAATACATTAGACTGAGGGCTCTTCTTTTTCTTCTTGCTGTTTTCGTTTCTTATTTTCTAGGATACGCATGGCAAGAATAAGCCCCAAAGTAATCATGAATGGTTCCATGATACGCACAATAATAAATGTGTTTGCGCCAATAGCATGAATCAATAAACCACCGTAGCCGCAGAGCGCACCCAAAGCGACACCACGCATTACGGGGTCGGTTATTTCATAAAAACTCCGTTTCATGACCACCCAAACACGCCGTAAAAACCAAATGAATAATACCAAACCAATCATGCCCGACTCAAGCAAAACTCGCGGGTATTGCGCATCAAGAAAACTGCCACCTGTAACCCCAACGCCGAGGAAAGGGTTGTTCGGAAAAGACTTGGTTATCACTTTTTCCCATGATTTTATGCGTTCACTGGTAGATGTATCAATTTTTATACCACCCACGTCAAGCTGACCTGCTTGCTCGGATTGGTTGAAAGTAAATAAAATACGATCGCTGACACTTTTGGGTATAACAAAGGGAGCCAGAGCAATACCCCCAAGGCAGAAAAAGATAAGTAATTTTTTCTTGGGTGAGAAGAACAAGAAAAACAAAATAGCCGCAAAAAATGATAGGTAAGAACTACGTGATTCAGTGAAAATAAAGGGTATAAAAATAATACCAAGTATCAACAAGAGTAAATAGCGCTGTTTGTTACTGGTCGTGTAGAGCAAAGTACCGAGGACAACACTGAACATAAACATAAGGTAGCCGCCGAAAGTGTTGGGCTCACCCTGTATACCTTCAAAGGGAGCGGATACACGCAACCCTTGGGGAATTTGCGTCATACCAATTAAAGATGCTACGACGCAAGTGACAATCATAACGATGAGTAAACGTTTGATGATGGCTTCATCATGGATATGGTTGACCACGATATAAAAAAGTACAAAATACTCTAAGTATTTAATAATGAAGAATATGCCATACATGCCAACATTGCCTTGGAAAAAAGCAAGGAAAGTGCTGAAGGCTGCGACAAACCAATAAAGACCAGCGGCTTGGTTGATAGGCGTATGTCGCAATACACCAATTTCGTTGCGAATGGCAATACGAAACACCCAGGTAATACAGATTAGCGTAAGCATAATGTCGTCAAGGCGCAGTGTGATTCCGCGTGATTCGGTGGTATTTGCTTGCCCTGTGACCAACTCACCGTGAGTTGCCGCACCAAAGGTTAGTTCAGGGGATAAAAGCGTGGCTAAAATGAGAAAGTAGAGTGCCAGTTCAATGCTGGAAAAGGTGATGATAATAATCATCAATCCAGCTATTAAAAGAATAGGTCCTTTCACCAACTCTGGTGCAAGCAGAGACGTTGCATAAAGCAAAAGCGTTGACAATATAAAAGTAAGTAAGATTGTCGGCGGAATTGGTATGCGAATAGATTTGATACTCAAGAAAAAATCACTTTAATGGAGGTTCTTGCTTGTCATAAGGGGTATACTCTTGGTTAAGTGGCTCTACGATATTTTGATTGCATTCGCGCAAAGATACAACAATGATGGACAAAACAATGCAGACCAATGAAATCACTATCACCCGTTGCCTACGTTGCTTTCGTCGCATGAATTGATAATGACTTTTCCCCATGATTATTCTCTACTAAACCCTGCTTTAATAGCTTGCCACAATGATAGAGAGCGTCTTTTCATCTTCGCAATAATTTGCTGGAGCATATTGCCACGAAGTTGCTCATCTGAACCATAGGAATAGGCATAATAGCGATTCATTTTATAGGTGGCATAGTCGGGGGACAATTCGCCGCGAACACCATTAAGCACAATGCCAATCACCTTACCACCCACAGATTCAATGTTGGTTTGAACGCGTTTTAGCGCACCGCGAACAACTGAACCAATATGATATACCAACAACACACCATCAACTTTGGATGCAAGAATTGTTGCATCGGTGGTGTGTAAAAGTGGAGGCATATCAATAATGACCATATCATATTCTTCGCGTACTTCTTTGAGTATGGTGTCCATAGCTGGGGCAGCCAAGAGGTCAGGCGGGTTTGCACTTACGATACCACAGGTCAGCACTTCGAGCTGGTCCAGACCTGGCGTGAGCAATGCTTGATCAATGCCCATATCACCCAACATCACATCTGAGAAACGTTTTACCGCGTCTTGCCAATGGTGTTGACCAAGTAAACATTCACTCAAACCTGGGTCACGTTTAATACCAAAGGTATGATGTTGCATAGGTTTACGCATATCCGCATCAATGAGCAAGATGCGCGCTCCTTGTTGAGCAAGCACAACAGCCAAGTTGGCTGCAATGGTGCTTTTACCTTCTTTCACGGTTGAACTGGTAATAAGAATGACTTTATGGTCACCCGTTTGGGAAAACAGCAGATTGGTTCGCAGACTTCGGTAAGCTTCAGATGCTGTGGATGGCGGTGAAAAGTGGCTGATCAGCCTTATTTGACGTTCCAACTGGTGACCGCTGATTTCCAGTTCATCTATACCTTTAAATAAATCAATCGCCTCATCGTGTTCAAGCTGCGGTACAAAGCCGACAACAGGTGTGCCAAGGTAGCTTTCAACTTCTTCAATCGTACCGACGGAGGAATCCATAGTTTCCAATATAAGCGCAATGATTAATCCCAAAACGAGACCCAAAATAAGACCAGCAATAGCACTTTGAGCTGGGTTGACAGGGTTAATGCGATATGTGGATAACATGGCTGGACGAACCAACGACACGGCTTGTACTTTTTCGGCTTCTTTAATGAGCACTTCTTGGTATTTTTTCTCTAACAAATCAAATAGTTCGACGTTGATACGGACAGTGCGTTGCATACGTTGAATTTCTAACGCCTGCTCAGGCACACCTTCAAAACGAACTTTTGTGTTTTCAATGTTTTTTTGCACACTTTTAATTCGGCGTTGCGTAAGTTGGATTTGTTTTTCCAGCTCGCCTACCATCGAAGATAATATATCTTGAGCTTGGTCTCTAAGCTCTTGGATTTGGGGGTGGGCATCTGTGTAGTTGCTCATGAGTTCGGTGCGTTTGAGTGCCATCTCCACCAAACGTTGATTCAATAAAGCAAAATAATCACTAACTTTTCCAGAGACAGTTACCGCTTGGTAATCCCATGAGCCATGGTTAATGCGTTGACGCAAAGGTTTGATAGCAAAGCGCAAATCATTCAGCCTTGCGATTTGCTGCCTGTATTCCACCTCCAAGTCAGATATAAGCTTGCCAATAATTTGTGGGTCAGAATTAGCAATCGTTAAATTGTGCGCCCTGCGGTATTTACCAATGTCTTCTTCAGCTTTTTTTAAACGTTCGCGTACAATAATAAGCTGCTGTTGAATAAACTTTTTGGCTTCAAATACCCGTCTGTTCTTATCTTCAACATTAAAAGCTTTAAATTCATCGGCCACGGCTTGTGCTAGATTTTTAGCAAAAAGTGGGCGCGTGGATGTCGCTATAATTTGGATAAGCCCAGACTCTTCGTCCTGATAAACATTGATATTGTCTTTAAGGCTTAAAACCTCGTCCACATAGTCAGGGTTTGACCTGATTTCTTCAGAACTTAGCTCATCAGATATGATTCCCAAGCGTTGAGCAACGCGTTCCATGACGGCGTAAGACTCGATAATTGCCAACTGCGTTTTCACATCACTAAATTGACGACTACGCCCACCCATCAACAGTAGGTCTGCTACATTGATAGATGACTCAATTTTTATGGCGGCAGATGAATTGTAAATCGGTGGCGGTTGCTTCACCCAAGTGAGTAAACCACTAAACCCGCCCATAGCGAGCGCACAAAAAATAATAATCCAACGACGACGTGAAATGATTTGCCAGTATTCTGCTAAATTGAGTTCGTAACCTTCGTTTGCTTGATTTGCCATTATTTGAGCTGCCCACTGAGCACTTGAAGTGTTAATAATTGTTGTGCAAGGCTTACAGGTTGTAATAACAACGTGACGGATGGGGAAATATCTTGGATATATTTGTTCCAGTTTGCAATAGGACGCGCTGGGATAATGATAATATCCTTGTCCAATAATGCGATATTTTGACTTAAATCACCGTGCTCCATAAAACGCTCAAAATCGACAGCGAGAATTTCAGGCTGCTCTCGGTTGGCACGCAATACACGAATATCGGGCAGGTAAGCATCAGGTGTCAAACCGCCAGACTTGGATAGTGCATCCAAAAAGTTAATGCTATCTGTGAACTCTACAATACCTGTTTTTTGCACTTCACCAAGCACGTATATTTGACGTTTCGATTGTTTGATGGATGGGACAAAGATGGTGTCGCCATCGTCAATAATAGCATTTTCAGACATATCACCAAGGCGAATAGCGCGGTT
The DNA here is from genome assembly GCA_015663235.1 of Mariprofundaceae bacterium. Lineage (GTDB taxonomy): Bacteria > Pseudomonadota > Zetaproteobacteria > Mariprofundales > Mariprofundaceae > Ghiorsea. The sequence goes on along the minus strand of DQSL01000116.1, from coordinate 496 downwards.
GAGGTCTAATATAATGGTTTTACCATCACGCGTGATTTGCACGCTATTCAGGTTGGCTTCTTTGCCAGGGCCTCCAGCGCGGGAAAGAAAATCAACAAGGTTTTCTTTGCCTTGCAAGTTATATATTCCAGGTCCTGTTGGTTGACGCGATAGACTGTTAATTTCTCCGAAAATGCTCGCCTTTTTGCTGCGCGCTTTGAGCAGTTGCACATCAACGCGCGGGGTTCGCTCAAACTGTTGCAGTATGTCTGTAATCAAGGCATCAATTTCACGCGGCGTTTTCTCTGCCACATTGAGCGCAGACTGATAAGGTAGAGAAACAGTACCGTCTACTTGTACGATGACTTTTTTCACATCGGCCTTTGAACCCTGCCAAAAGGTAATGCTCAACTCATCGCCAGGGCCAACTTTATATTCTGGAATGCCACCAATAGTTTTGAAGACTTTATTTTCCGTAACTTGGTAAAGGTCTGTTTGTTCCAAGCTTGCGGTTGAT
>DQSL01000078.1 GCA_015663235.1 Mariprofundaceae bacterium | reverse complement strand
TTGATGTGTAAGTCGGCAAGGTTTTCTTCGGCAACAGCATAGTTGGGGCGTTTTTCCAAAGCAATCTCAAGCTCTTTAATGGCAGCTTTAGTGTCGCCCAAGTTGTTGTAAACGGCGGCAAGGTTGTTGTGTGGTTCAGCAAGCTTGGGGCGCAGCGCAATCACATGTCTAAATGCTTCAATGGCTTGGTGGTCTTGCTGTTCGTGGACTTGCGCCACACCAAACAAGAACCATGCCTCGTAATTGTTTTCTTCTTCGGACACAAGGTCGCGTAAAGTCTCAAGTGCTGAGGCATAGTTGCCAGCTTGCATGGCTTGTTTGGCTTTTTCAAGGCCGCCATCTGCTGCAAAAGCGGGGCTAATTGTTAAGCATAAAACCAATAAAAATTTTATCATTGTTTCTGTTCTCCACGTTCATATATCTCAAAGCGATAAGGATATTTGTTGTTCTCATCGGCCGCATGACTCTCTTCATGTTGAAGCTTCCAATGTTGCATGTTTAGCTGAGGAAACCAAGCATCACCATGATTAAATTTATGTTCAATGTGGGTAATATACAACTTCTCGGCAAAAGGCAAAGCCAAAGCATAAATCTCTGCACCACCCATGATCATTAATTCTTCATTCTCAAACATGTTCACGGCGTTTTTTAAATCATGAACAACGTCACATCCATCAATGTTTAAACCTTGCTGTCGAGACAAAATGATATTGCGGCGCTTGGGCAGAGGCTTGCCAATAGATTTAAAGGTTTTGCGACCCATAAGCACGGCTTTACCCAGTGTGTTTTTGCGAAACCAAGCCATGTCAGCAGGCAAATCGGATATAGCCCAAGGCATTTGATTGTTTGCACCAATCAAGCGATTGTTATCCATTGCCCAAATCAAAGAAATCATTGTTTTTACAGCTACCTCATAGTCTTAAGAAGCGCAAATTTAACAGAAACAGGCTTTTTTGCTAGATTAGGCGCATGAGCTGCTGTGGCGACCCCAACATCCGCAAGGAAAAATCTTTTCCAGCACTTGTGAGTTGGCTAGCCGTCATGGTTCTTTTTGTTGGTGGTTTTGTGCTTATCTATTGAAAATGAAGCTTCTTTAACTTGACTTATCTTGCCCATAAAGTCTAAGCTGCACTTATGTTAGGCAAATCAAATATCCTTTTTACACGCTCTAAAGCTGCTGCGAAACGTATGAGTAGCTTGGTATTGAGCGTGTTTATGCTGCAAGTTGTTGCGGCGGGATTTTGTGTGACAACGGCATCAGCAACACCTGTTCAGCAAGTTTCAGCGATGGAACATTGCATGGTGGGTAAAATGGATATGACCTCGCAAATGCAAGGCATGGGCATGAGTCAAAACATGGCAACACACGCTTGTTCGCATTGTGACATGCCTGATGTAAACATTACTTTTGATAAGCCTACATTTGATGTTGCGGATTTTGCCGTTGATTTCGTTGTGGTGGCGATTGTATACACAATATCGGATATACGTATTGCAACATGCCTTGGTGCGCCACCAGATATTGGCACTGTTTCCAAACAACTTACAACCTTTAACCTAAACCTGCGCATTCGCGTTTGATTTTAACCTTTTGCTAACCCCATAGCACTTTTGTGCTGTGGTTACAGCCGTTTTTCGGTTTGATTTTTAGCAGGAGGTTTGGATGAAATCCTTTCCCTTTAAAGTTTCACCTTTGATTGTGGGTTCTATGGCACTTGTTTTCACGAGTTTAGCCAACGCAGAAGAACAATCCCTAACATTGAGCAAAGCTATTGAGCTGGTTCAACAAAGTGCAGTGGTTTCAGCGCGTCAAGAGCGTGCAAAGGCATGGGCTTTTAAACCTGAGCAGGTGGGAAGTTTGCCTGACCCTATATTATCTTTAGGCGCGTTAAGTTTTCCTGTGGATACTTTTAATCGTGATCAAGAGAATATGACACAGTTGCAAGTGGGTATCAGCCAAGCTTTGCCCTTCCCTGGTAAACTAGGACAAAAAGAAGCATCTGCGAGACACATGGCAAATGCGGCAAGATATGATTTGAATGAATTGAAATCGCAGCTTGTCAGCCAAGTTCAAGTTCGCTGGTGGAATTTATTTTATGCTGACCGTGCTTTGGAAATTGTGTTGAAAAACCAAGAGCTTTTGCGTCAGTTTATTCGTATTGCAGAAACCAAATATAAAGTCGGCAAAGGCTTACAGCAAGATGTGTTGTTAGCGCAACTGGAATTATCCAAGTTGTTGGATAGTCATATTCAATGGGTTGCTATTCGCAATCAAGAGCAAGCGCGACTGAATGCACTATTAAATCAAGTAGCATCAAAAACCATTGTATTACCCCAATCCGTGGATGAACAATTACCTGCACTGGCAAGTGAGCAAACATTACGACAGCAAGCAATGACTGCGCGGCCAATGTTAGCAAAACAGCAACAATATATTTATTCGGCAGAAGCTGAAGTTCATGTAGCAGAAAAAGAATATTACCCTGATTTCAAGCTTGGCGTGAGTTACGGGCTTCGAGAGAGTAATCCAGTGACAGGTTTGGATAGAGCAGACCTCACAAGTGTAACATTGAGTATGAGCATTCCTTTTGGTGTCATACAAGATGCACAGCTTGGGCAGCGCAAAGCTGAAACGGCACAAGCTGAGTTTGCGTACTTGGATGCACAAGCAAGGGTGCAAGCAGAGGTGGGTGTTGAGGTAGCGAATTACCTAAAAGCTAAAGATCAGGTCTCATTGTTTAAACAAGGTATTATCCCTCAAGCGCAACAGACTGTGGCATCTATGCTTGCGGCATACCAAGTGAATAAGGTGGACTTTTTAAACCTCGTCCGCACTCAAATCACACTCTACAACTATGAAACACAATATTGGAAAGTTTTGGCACAAGCCAAACAAAGTTTGGCACGTTTGGATGCGGCTGTGGGTAAAAATATGCATGGGATTGCGCATCAAAGCAAAGAAAAAGCAGTGAACAAATATGTGGAGAATCATCATGAATAAACAAACGATAACAGTTGCAGGTTTGATGTTACTGCTTGGGTTAGGTGCAGGGTATGTGTTTGCACCTTCTGCCCCTTCTTCGTCGGATATGCAGGTCAACAGCGGTAAAAAACAAGTTTTATTTTATCGCAACCCGATGAACCCAGCCATTACTTCGCCCGCACCCGCCCAAGATGAAATGGGCATGGATTATATTCCAGTCTATGCTGACGAAGGCAAACCTGCCGAGAAGAAAGTATTGTTTTATCGCAACCCCATGAATCCCGCAATTACCTCGCCCGCACCTGCCCAAGATGAAATGGGCATGGATTATATTCCAGTCTATGCCGATGGTGGTAGTAGCAGTGGCTCGCCTGTAGGCACGGTAACGATTGATGGCACAGTGGTGCAAAACATGGCTGTGCGAACAACGATTGCCAAACAACAAAATTTATCTCGTGATATTCGCACCATTGGTCGGGTGACTTATGATGAAGAACGTGTTGCCTTGCTTCATCCCAAATATGAAGGCTGGGTAGAGCAGATGTTTGTTGATAAAACAGGTGAATATGTGAGTAAAGATACCATGTTGATGTCCATTTATTCACCGCAATTGGTGGCTACCCAAGAAGAATACTTGTTGGCGTTGAATAATGCAGAGTCTTTGCAAGACAGTCCGTTTAAAGATGTGCGTGATGGTGCTGCCAGCCTGCTTTATTCTGCACGTGAACGGTTGGAATTACTGGATGTTCCAACGCATCAAATTAAACAACTCAATGAAACACGGAAGGTGATGAAAGGGTTACATATTCATTCGCCTTTTGCTGGTATTGTGATGAAGATTGGTGCACGCGACGGACAACGCATTACCCCCAACACAGAATTGTATAAAATTGCTGATTTATCAAGGGTTTGGGTGACTGTTGATTTGTATGAAGATGATATGCCCTGGGTGCAAGAAGGTGATAAAGCTGAAATGCAAGTTGCTGGCATTCCTGGGCGAATATTTAAAGGTAAAGTTACTTTTATTTACCCCTATTTGGAAGCTAAAACACGCACGCTCAAGGTGCGCTTAGAGTTTGATAACCCTGAGCTTGCTTTGAAACCTGAAATGTTTGCCAATGTGGTTGTGAACGCCAGCAAACAATTTAATGCTGTGGTTGTTCCTTTAGAGGCGATTATACGCACAGGTGAGCAAGAGCAGGTTTTTGTGCAGCGCGGTATTGGCAAGTTTGAACCACGCACGGTTACGCTTGGTGTCGAAGCGGAGGGTTTGGTGCAAATTATTAGTGGTTTAAACGCGGGTGAACAAGTGGTCACATCGGGGCAATTTTTGATTGATTCCGAGTCCAAACTTCAAGAAGCCACGGCAAAAATGATGGAAAGCCTCAATGCGCCGAGAGGTAGTGATGCCGTAGATATGCAAGGCATGGATATGTCTGAAGACATCCAGATGGACGATATGAATATGGATGGTATGTAATCATGATTCGTTCACTGATTGAAATATCCATCAAAAATCGCTTTTTGGTATTGATTGCGACTCTGTTAATTACATTTGCAGGGTTCCAAGCTATGAAAAATACACCCTTGGATGCAATACCTGATTTGTCTGATGTGCAAGTGATTGTATTCACTGATTTTGAAGGGCAAGCACCGCAAGTGGTGGAGGACCAAGTGACCTACCCGCTAACCACGGCGATGTTATCTGTGCCCAATACCAAAGTGGTGCGTGGTTACTCCTTTTTTGGCTTTTCTATGGTGTATGTCATCTTTGAAGATGATACGGATATGTATTGGGCGCGAACTCGCGTGTTGGAATATCTCAACTATGCGGCGGATAGATTGCCAGCCAGTGTTTCCCCCAAGCTTGGCCCTGATGCTACGGGTGTGGGTTGGGTGTATGAGTACGCCTTGGTGGATAAAACGGGCAAACATGATTTGTCGCAGCTTCGCTCCATTCAAGATTGGTATTTGCGTTACCCACTGCAAACTGTGGAAGGGGTGTCGGAAGTGGCATCCATTGGTGGCTACGTCAAACAATACCAAATTGAGTTAAACCCTGATGCATTGCGAGCTTACAATATTCCACTGGCTAAAATTAAACATGCCATTCAACGCTCGAATAATGATGTAGGTGGTCGCTTGGTGGAAATGGGTGAGACTGAATACATGGTGCGCGGTTTGGGGTATATCAAATCCATTGCCGATTTGGAGGTCATCCCCGTGGGTGTGGATGACAATGGTACCCCCATTTTTCTTAAACAACTGGCAAACATTCATCTTGGCCCTGAATTGCGCCGTGGTTTGGCTGAGCTTAATGGTGAAGGCGAGGTTGCGGGTGGTATTATCATTATGCGCTTCGGTGAAAATGCTTTGGCAACCATTGAACGGGTGCGCGAGAAGCTGGAAGACCTTAAAGCAGGGCTGCCTGAAGGTGTTGAAATTGTGCCCGTGTATGACAGGGGTGATTTGATTGAACGCGCCGTGGATAATTTAAAAGAAAAGCTTATCGAAGAGTCCATTGTGGTTGCGATTATTTGTCTGATTTTCTTGATGCATGTGCGCAGTGCATTGGTGGCGATTATCAGTTTGCCGATTGGCATTTTGATGGCGTTTCTTATTATGAGCTGGCAAGGTTTATCGGCGAACATCATGAGCTTGGGTGGTATTGCCATTGCCATTGGTGCCATGATTGATGGTGCGATTGTGATGATTGAAAATGCACACAAACACATGGAAAAACTGAAAGAAGATGCGGGGGTTAAAGCCCGTTGGGATGCGGTGTTAACCTCCTCCAAAGAGGTTGGTCCAGCCTTGTTTTTCTCCTTGTTGATTATCACGGTGTCTTTTTTGCCCGTGTTTACTTTGCAAGCCCAAGAAGGGCGGTTGTTTGCACCATTGGCATTCACCAAGACTTATGCCATGGCTGCGGCTGCAATTTTAGCAGTTACACTGGTGCCTGTGCTGATGGGGCTGTTGATTCGCGGCAAGATTCCAAGCGAAGAGCACAATTGGTTGAATGTTGGGCTGAAAAAATTACATGCACCTATACTTGGTTTGGCCATGCAATGGCGTAAAATTACTTTAATCATTGCGGTGTTGGTCTTGGCTGTGACGGCATATCCGGTGATGAAAACAGGCTCAGAATTTATGCCACCATTGGATGAGGGTGATGTATTGTATATGCCGACCACATACCCTGGTATTTCGATTACCAAAGCCAAGGAACTGTTGCAGCAAACGGATAAGATACTAGCCACATTCCCTGAAGTACATCATGTGTTTGGCAAGGTTGGGCGCGCTGAAACGGCAACCGACCCTGCACCACTTTCGATGATTGAAACCACCATTCGCCTCAAACCAAAAAGTGAGTGGCCAGACCCTGATAAAACCACCAAAGAGCTGATGAGTGAGTTTGATGCAGCCATTAAGTTTCCTGGTGTTGCCAATGCGTGGACTTATCCGATTAAAACGCGCATCGATATGCTTTCAACAGGTATCAAAACACCGATTGGCATAAAAGTGTCTGGCTCTGATTTGAATGTATTGGAAAAAGTAGCGGGTGATATTGAGAACGTACTCAAAAATC
>DQSL01000040.1 GCA_015663235.1 Mariprofundaceae bacterium | reverse complement strand
GTACCTTTGGCGTTAATCACGATGGTATCTTCAGGAAGTCCTGCATGTCCGTATGTCTTGGCAACTTTGCCCGAAAGCATGGTGCCAAAGCTGCGGTCAACATTGCAAATATCTGTATTGATGACCACAGGTGTTTTGTTCGCCAGTGCTAATTTCGCTTCAGCAATCAATTTGTTATCAATCAGCGCATCCAGCCCATGGTCTTGGGCTTGGTTGTGATGTGGGCAGTCTTCCGATTCCACTTGATGGAAAATTGGGGTTAAATCAATGCCCTGCGACTTCCAATGACGCACTGCATCATCGGTATCCAACATGTCCACACGACCAATCATTTCATTGAAGGTTGTAAAACCAAGCTCAGCCATGATTTCACGGGTTTCCTCAGCCACATACATGAAATAGTTGACCACATCTTCTGGTTTACCCACGAACCTTTTGCGAAGTTCAGCATCTTGGGTAGCAACACCCACAGGGCAAGTGTTCAAATGACATTTACGCATCATCACACAACCTTCTGCAATCAAGGCAATCGTACCAAATGCAACTTCATCAGCGCCAAGCAACGCGGCAATGGCAACATCACGTCCTGTACGCATTTGCCCATCAGCTTGCAAACGTGTGCGGCTGCGCAAGCGGTTGAGCAATAATGTTTGTTGGGTTTCAGCCAAGCCCACTTCCCAAGCAGAACCTGCATATTTGATAGAGGTGAGCGGGGATGCGCCCGTGCCACCATCATGACCTGCAATGACCACATGATCTGCATGTGCTTTAACCACACCCGCAGCCACTGTACCCACGCCTATTTCAGAGACCAGTTTCACAGAAATATCTGCATCGGTATTGGTGTTTTTCAAATCAAAGATAAGTTGTGCTAAATCTTCAATGGAATAAATATCATGGTGTGGTGGCGGGGAAATTAAACCCACGCCAGGTGTGGAGTGACGCACTTTACCAATGCGTTCATCCACTTTATGACCAGGTAATTGCCCACCTTCACCGGGTTTTGCGCCTTGTGCCATTTTGATTTGAATTTGATCTGCATTGGCTAAATATTCAGCGGTCACACCAAAGCGACCTGATGCAACTTGCTTAATCGCAGAGCGCATGGAATCACCATTGGGCAACGGTGTGAATCGTGCTACTTCCTCACCACCTTCGCCTGTGTTGGACTTACCACCCAAGCGATTCATGGCAATAGCGAGTGTGCTGTGTGCTTCGTGCGAAATAGAGCCGAAAGACATTGCACCTGTAACAAAGCGTTTGACGATACTGGTGGCAGGTTCGACTTCATCAATAGAAATGGATTTGCTTTGCTTAAACTTAAACAAACCACGAAGGGTGACCAATCTGCCTTTTTGGTTGTTGATAATATCAGCAAACTCTTTGTATAAATCGTAGTTGCCAGTGCGTACAGCATGTTGCAACTTGGCAATGGTTTCAGGTGTTAGCGCATGTTCTTCGCCTCGAACACGCCATTCATATTCACCACCCACATCAAGCATCTTTTTGTGAATCATGGAGTTGCCATAAGCAAGCTGATGACGCATCACAGCTTCTTTAGCTACTTCATCCAAACCAATGCCTTCAATTTGGCTGGCAGTGCCTGTGAAATATTTTTCAACAAAAGGAGTTGATAAACCAAAAGCTTCAAAAATTTGCGCACCACAATAGGATTGATAGGTCGAAATGCCCATTTTGGACATGACTTTAAATAAACCTTTGCCCACAGCTTTGATGAAGTTGGCAATGATAACCTCATCGCTTAAATCTTCAGGTAAATGACCACAAACGCGCATATCAATCAATGTTTCAAAGGCAAGGTATGGATTCACAGCTTCCGCTCCAAAACCAGCTAAGGTTGCAAAATGTTGGGTTTCACGTGCTGAACCTGTTTCAACAACCAGCCCCGTTTCCACGCGCAAACCTTTGCGAATCAAATGTTGATGCACTGCTGATGTGGCAAGCAATGCTGGGATAGGAATGTGTTGCTCATCCATATCGCGGTCGGATAAAATAAGGATATTAAATTTATCCAATACCGCACGTTCGGCTTGTTTGCATAAGTTTTCCACGGCAACACCCATGCCCGATGCGCCAGAGTTGGCGGGATAACACATGGATAAAGTTACAGTGCGAAATTTACCATCCGTAGATGCATGGATATGACGAATTTTTTCCAAATCGCGGTTGCTCAAAATAGGTTGATGCACTTCCAAGCGTAGACCATGCGCTTTGTCTTCCAAGCCGAGCAGGTTGGGGTTGGGGCCAATAAAAGATGTTAAGCTCATCACCATTTCTTCACGAATCGGGTCGATGGGCGGGTTGGTCACTTGGGCAAACAACTGGCGGAAGTAGTTGTACAATGGTTTGGCACGATTGGACAACACAGCATGTGGCGTATCATTGCCCATAGAACCTGTGGCTTCCATACCTGTAAGTACCATTGGTTCCATCAAGAATTTAAGATTTTCTTTGGTGTAACCAAATGCTTGTTGTTTGTTCAATAGTGTATCATGGTCAGGTTGTACCACTTCAACTTCAGCAGCCAAGTCTTCAATTTGAATTTGTGTTTCAGCTAGGATTTTGGCGTAGTCCTGTTTGTTTGCCAATTCATTTTTAATGGTTTCATCATCAATGATACAGCCTTTTTCTAAGTCGATGAGGAACATTTTACCTGGTTGTAAACGCCATTTTTTGATGATTTTTTCTTCTGGAATGTCCAAAACACCCATTTCAGATGCCATCACAACCAAATCATCATCGGTAATCAAATAACGCGCAGGGCGCAAGCCATTTCTGTCCAATGTTGCACCAATTTGCACACCATCAGTGAAAGCAACAGCGGCTGGGCCATCCCAAGGCTCCATCAATGCTGCATGATGCTCATAAAATGCTTTGCGTTTGGCATCCATCGCATTGTTGCCTGCCCATGCTTCAGGGATTAAAAGCATGGCAGCATGGGTGAGCGAATAGCCACCCATCACCAATAATTCCAAGGCATTATCAAAACATGCGGTGTCAGATTGTCCTTCAGGAATCAATGGCCAAACTTTATCCAAATCATCACCCAAATACTTTGATTTCATGGAATGGCGGCGGGCATTCATCCAGTTGATATTGCCGCGCACGGTGTTGATTTCACCATTGTGCGCCACCATGCGGAAAGGATGTGCCAACTCCCAAGATGGGAAAGTATTGGTGGAAAAGCGTTGATGCACCAATGCCAATGCAGAGGTCATGCGCGCATCAGATAAGTCGGTAAAATATGCACCCACTTGATGCGATAAAAACATGCCTTTATAAACAATAGTGCGGGAAGATAATGAATTGACATAAAACTTGGCATTGTCATCAAAAGATTTGTCGGCAATGGCATTTTCAAAGATTTTACGAATCACAAACAGTTTGCGTTCAAAAGCTTGTTGGTCGGCGCAATTGCTGCCTTTACCCACAAATACTTGGCGAGAAACAGGCTCACATGCCAACACGCTTTCAGGTAAATCAGCATGGGTTGCATCCACGGGTACATCACGCCAGCCCAGCACAGTTTGCCCTTCAGCGGCAATGGTATCTTCAATCAATTTTTCACAAGCTGCTCTATGTTCGGCATTTTGTGGCAAGAAGGTCATGCCAACACCATATTCACCAGCAGTAGGCAAAGTAATGTTTGAATCAGGGGCAACGGCTTGGAAAAAATCATCAGGAATTTGAATAAGAATACCTGCGCCATCGCCTTCGCGGGGGTCTGCGCCAGCCGCACCACGGTGGGTTAAACGAAGCAGAATCTCTAAACCTTTCTCAACAATATCATGACTTTTTTCATTTTTAATGTGCGCAATAAAACCAACGCCACATGCGTCATGTTCGTGTTGCGGGCTGTATAATCCTTGCTTTTTCGGCATTTGTGTCATCAGCGACTCCAATTGAAAACCTTATCGTTTGTTTGTGTATTTCTTTAAAAAGGTTGCGCAGAGTAACCAATTTTGAAGCTTTTGTCATGATAGAATATTGAAGGTTATTGCAATAAAATTTAGTTGCATAATGCATCTAAAATGATTAAAGTTCGGGTTAGGGAGGAGCATATGGGTGAGTTGAATCAGTTTAAATTTGAGCAGGTGCTGGGCTTTTATATCAATCGAGTGTCCTACTTGATGACAGAGGAAATTGAGAAGCGATTTAAGGCAGTAGGGTTAAATATTGTCGCTCAGGAGTTTGCGATTTTGATGCGTTTGTTTCAGGAAGGTAATGTGCCGCAGGCGACAATTATTAAGCTTATGATGCGAGATAAAACGACAATTACGCGACGGGTTAACGGACTGGTGAAGAAAGGTTTGGTGCAGAGGGTGATGAGCCCTGAAGACCGCCGTTGCTTTAATATTCAACTGACTGGTGAGGGCAAGGAAGCATTGGAAATAGCATTCCCTATGGCGATGGGTTTTCAGCAGGAGTTGGTTGCAGGTGTTTCTCCTGAAGATAGGGAAGTCACAGTGAAGGTTTTGCAGCAGTTGGCGCAAACATTGATGGATTTGAAGTAGTTTCATAAAATAAATTAAAAGAATAAAAAGGTGGAAAACATGGAAAGTCAGACGAAGAAAAAACGATGCAATATTATGCGGCATGTGATTTCAGTAGTAGCGATTGTATTTGGTTTACTTACGATTAAATCAGGTGGCGCGGTGTTATTTTGGAGTGAAGAAGCGCGTATTGCAGCGGGTGATTACGTGCCGTTTGTACTTTGGTTTAACTTTATATCTGGTTTCTTTTATGTGGTTGCAGGCATTGCTTTTTGGATGAATAAAACATGGTCAGTATGGTTGGCGGCAGCCATATTGATTGGTATTGTCACAATATTTTCAGCATTAGGGCTTAGTATTTTTATTGCAGATATGGCGTATGAATCACGTACGGTAGGGGCAATGGTGGTGCGGACAACAGTTTGGTCAGTGATTTTATTTTTAGCATATAAAGTATTTCAACACAGGGGTGATGTATGAATATTACAATGATTTTGACGGCTATGGGCATGGTGGCAATGATGTCATCCCCCGCTTTTTCCAATGAACCTACAACGGGTTTGGAAGTGATGAAGTTGGTGGAAGCGCGTGATGATGGTAAAGATTTGACGCAAAAAATGATGCAGCGTTTGGTTGATAAACGCGGCAATGTGCGTGAGCGGCGATTGATTACGTTTAGCAAAGATTACGGTTTGGATAGTAAGTCAGTTTCCTATTTTTTATCACCAGCCAATATTCGTGATACATCCATGTTGACTTGGGATTATGCCGATGAAGCCAAAGATGATGACCAATGGTTGTATTTGCCTGCTTTGAAAAAAGTGCGTCGCATTTCTTCATCAGACCGTGGCGATTATTTTATGGGCACAGATTTCACATTTGAAGATATTAAAGCAACACCTGAATTGGGTGATTATAACTGGACTCTGATGGGTTCAGAAATGCTGGATGGTAAGGATGTTTGGGTGGTGGAAGCTATTCCTAAAAGCAAACAACTGATGAAAGACTTGGGTTATTCTAAAGTAGTTTACCATGTACGTAAGGATATTGATATGTATATCAAAGTAGACTTTTGGGATAGAAAAGGACGCGAGCTTAAACATCTTATTTCCACAGGCATTACGCAAATTGATGGTATCTGGACAGCCACAGGTGGTGTGATGAAAAATGTGCAAACCAACCACAGGACAGAGCTGGTGTTTTCTGAGCAAGAATACAATACAGGTTTGTCAGACCGTATGTTTACAGAGCGGATGATTAAACGCGGCTATCGCGGCAAATAAGGGATATTTATATGCATAAGTTGTTTAACTGGATTTTAGAACACCCCAAGACGATATTATTCTTATTGTTTGTACTTACTGCTATGGCTGTGAACCAAATGCGCGCCATCCATATCGAGACCGATACCGATGCGATGCTGCCTAAACACAGCGCTGCTTATATCAATAAACAAGTGCTGGATGAGAAGTTTGGCAGTTCTGACTTGGTGATTATTGGTATCATCAATGAAAAAGAAGGTGTGTATAACAAACATACCTTGAGTTTGGTTCAAGAATTGACCGACTGGTTGGGTGAGCAACCGTTGCTGCGCACACTTGCACTCAATGACTTGTTATCGCTTGCTACGATTAAAGATATTCGTGGCTCTGCTTCAGGGCTTGATGTTGAGCCATTTATGGATGGTGTGCCTGAAACCCAAGAAGAAATTGATTTTCTTAAACAACGTATGCGTGAGTTTGGCATCTATGAAGATGTGATTGTCTCTGCCGATGGTGTCGGCACGGTGTTGGCGGTGCGCCCACAACCCAATGCGCGGGAAACCTATGCTGAGATTTACGACTTGGTGAAAAACAAAGTTGAAGCGCTTGAAGCGCGTGGCGGTGGCGAAGAATTTTTCATCTCAGGTCGCCCTGTGATTGAAGGTGTGTTTGGCGTGTATATGCCGCAAGAGATGAAGCGAATGCAGCCGATTATCTTTGCATTGCTTATCCTGCTTTTGTATATCTCATTCCGCACCCCTCGCGGCGTTGGTTTGCCACTGTTGACCGTGTTGATTGCTGAAATTTGGACAATCGGCACGATGGCTTGGCTAGGGTTCAGTATTTATACCATCACGACCATGTTGCCGATTCTGATTATGGCGATTGGTATTGCAGATGCGGTTCACTTCTTGAGCCGTGAACGGCTATTGGCACATCACACAGAATATGCGCATCGCAAAGAGCGCATTGTGGAAGTGATGCATGAGTTGTGGAAACCCATGGTGATGACTTCGGTGACCACTGGCGTGGGTTTCTTGTCCATGCTTTCATCCGATTTACCACCTATTCGTGAATTTGGTATTTTTGCAGCTATTGGTATTGCTTATGCCTTGATTGTGACCATGATGCTTTTCCCTGCGGCTTTGATGTTGTTATCAGAGAAGGTAGACCATGCCGATAGAAAACCTTTGTTTATTGATTATGTGGAATGGTCGAGCAAGGCTATTATTGCATATCCCAAACGTATCATGGCTTTCTTTGCGGTTTTGGTGGTGGTGTCGGTGTATGGTGCAACACTGATTAAGGTGGACGCATCCATGGTGGCGCAATTCAAACCTGATGACCCAGTTCGTCATGCAGATACTGTGCTCAACAAACATTTTGCAGGCACAACCAGCTTGGATATTATGATTGATACAGGCAAAGAAAATGGTTTGCTTGAGCCTGAGTTCTTACAAAAGATTGTTGATTTGCAGACGGAAATCGAAAAAAACCCCATTGTGGGGGACACATCATCCATTGCTGAGTTCTTGATGATTATGAACAAGGCACTCAATGAAGATGACCCTGCATTTTATCGCGTGCCAGACTCATCGGATTTGGCAGCGCAATACTTGTTGCTCTACTCATTCTCAGGTGCGCCTGATGACTTTGAGAAGTTTATGACCAGCGATTATCGTCAAGCGCATGTGGTGATTAATATGAGGAGTGATAGCACCGATGCTGTGGCGACAATCCTTAATGACTTACAAGCCAAAACGGATGTTTGGTTCCCTGAATCAGAAGGTTATAAAGTGGATTGGGCAGGCACAGGTTACACTTTGGATGCGTTGGCGAAAATGATTATTGATGGGCAAATCACATCATTAGCCTTGTCGATTCTTGCGATTTTCTTACTCTGTTGGATCATGTTTAAGCGTTTGTTGATTGCTTTTATTGCCATGATTCCTGTGTCGTTGGCGGTCACGGTCAACTACGGCACGATGGGCAACCTTGGCATTCCATTGGACTTGGCGACTGCATTAGTGGGCTCTATGGCTTTGGGCATCGGTGTGGATTTTGCCATTCATTACTTGCATCGTTATCACGAAGAAAGTATTGCGAACAACTCGTATGAAGAAAGTGTGATTAATACCAATCGCAGCGTGGGCCATGCGATTTTATTCAATACCATTGTGGTGGTGGGTGGGTTTCTTGTGCTTCTTTCAGCAGCCCTGTATCCGCAAATGAAATTGGGCGCGCTTATCGCAGCAACCATGATTATTTGTTACTTTGCAACCGTTTACTTGTTCCCTGTATTGCTTGGTTTGGGTAAGGAGAAAATTAAAGTATGAAACATGTGATGATGTTGGCAGCAACGGGGATGTTGTTTGTTAACAATGCCTCGGCTGTGGAGTGGACAATTCATGGTGCGCTGAAGAATGAAACGGCGTACTTTGTCTCAGGCGACCAGCGTTTGGATAAAGTACAAAACCGCATTGACCTCAAACCTGAAGCTATTTTGAGTGACAGGTGGGAGTTTCGCAGTCGTTTCTTGGGTTGGTATGATGCGGCAACAGATATTGAGGCAGTCAACACCACCGACTACACCACGGCTATTCAAGATGAATACCGCACTTACTCAGCAGTTAAAGAAGCATATTTGATGTATGCAGGTGATGCCTTTGATTTGCGCCTTGGGCAGCAGCAAATTGTTTGGGGTAAAACCGATGGTTTGCGTTTGTTGGATGTAGTCAACCCTTTGGATATGCGTGAGTTCTTGATGGATGATTTTTTGGATTCAAGGCAAGGTTTGATTGCAGCAAGGCTTAACTATTATGCAGATATGGGTGGTAGAGAACATGAGTTTGAATTTGTATTTATCCCTGATGCCAAACCTGCCAAGTTTGCCCCGCGTGGTTCGCGTTGGGCGTATGCCATGTCAACACCACCTGCGGGTGTGTCGCTGAATGTCGATGTTGGTAATGAGCCAAGCTTTGGTCTTAAAGACGCTGAGGCTGGCATTGCTTGGCGAGCCAATCTTGATGGTTGGGATGTGTCGCTCAACTGGTTTAATGGTTGGAAAGATACACCTGCGATTGCGCAAAATTTTAGCCTAGGTGCGCTCACATTAACCCCCGTGTATCAACGTATGAACACAGTGGGTGGTTCTGCATCCAATGCCTTCGGAGCTTTTGTGTTGCGGGCTGAGTTGGCAGTGAATACCAATGAAATTATCACCACAAGCATTACCCCAACAGATGCGACCACTTGGAATGCAGCTTTGGGTTTAGATTATAATGCCAATAATTGGCGTATTAGCCCGCAAATTTTTGTGCGTCAAATCCAAAACTGGGATAACACCATGGTTGAAAAAGAAAACTCAGGTTTTGTCACGCTGATGGTATCCACCGACTATATGAATGATAAACTAAAACCTGAAATCATTGCTTTAATGAATTATTCAGATGGTAGTTTTATGCTGCGTCCGAAAGTGTCTTATGAATTTAGTGATGCAGTGATTGGGCGGATTGGTTCGGATATGTTTGCAGGTGATGCAACGGATTTTTTTGGTCAGTTTGATGATAATGATAGAATTTACACAGAAGTTGAATATACATTTTAAGGAGAAAACAATGAAAAAAGTATTGCTGCAGGCAATGATTGTGACAAGTTTGGTTTGGGGTGTGCAAGCACACGCTGGCGAAGGCATGGAACCGATGCAAAAAGGCGAAAGTTTGAAAGTGATTATGCAGCAGTTGAACGTGGATTATGCAGCGCTCAACATAGCGATTTTTATGGAAGACTATGCCGCAGCAGCCGATGCTGCACAAAACATTGCTTACCATGATGCAGTGCCTATGGCGACCAAGAAAAAACTCAAAGCAAGCTTGGGCAAAGAGATGAAAATGTTTAAACAGGCAGACATGAAAGTGCACCATTTGGCATTGGATATTGAGAAAGCAGCGCAAGCCAAAGATATGAAAACAATGATTGCCAAACAATCGCAAATGTTAAGCGCGTGTATGGCTTGCCACACTTCTTATCGCAATCGCGTGATTGATATTTTAAGGTAACATTGATGAATAATTTATTATTGCTAACTATTTCCCTGTTGACCTTTGCCGCTCCAGCCTATGCCCAAGATAAATCATTTTTGGAGGGTAAGCAGCTGTTTCAGGACACTTGTTTATCTTGTCATGATGCAAACCTTGAGCCTGCCAAAGCACCACCGATGTTTGGTGTGCAAATGAAGTATAAAATGACGACAAATAACAAGGCTGATTTTGTAGGAAAAGTATCAGCTTTTGTGATGAATCCCAGCGAAGATAAAGCATTGCTCAAACAGCCTGTGAAGATGTTGGGTGTGATGCCTGATATTGGTGCTGAAGAAGATGATGTGCGCAAAATTGCGGCATATATCCATGATGAAACGTTTGCTCCTCCATGCGATCATTGGAAACATGCAGCGGAGAGATTTAAGGCTGAAGGTAAAATGAAGTTGTATCAGCGGCATCAGCAAAAGTATGATGCGATGTGTGTGACAAAAACCAGCACGCCCAAACCTGCGCTCAAATCATACAACTTGTCTAAGGTGACAGCAGAAGAAGGTTCACTCAAAGCCATTATGCAGCAATTGGGCTTGGATTATGTGGCATTGGAAAGCGCAATTTTATTGCAAGATTTTGATGCAGCAGCCAAAGCTGCTCATGCGATGGCTTTTCATGATACGCCATCATTTGGCACAAAAATGAAGTTGATGGCAAGTTTGCGGTCGGATATGCCCAAGTTCAAAGAAGCTGATGATAAAGTACACAATCTCGCCGTAGAAATCGAATCGACGGCAAAAGCCAAAGATATGAAAACAATGATTGCCAAACAATCGCTAATGTTAAGCGCGTGTATGGCATGTCATACTTCATATCGCAGTCGTATCATTGAAATCTTAAAATAAATCAAGAGGTTCATGTTGTCATGAAACGAAAAATTATTGGTTATCATCAAGATAGAAAGCAAGATTGGGTTGCCGATTTGGATTGTTTTCATGGGCAACATGTGCGCCATGAGCCACCCTTTTTTAACCGCCCTTGGTCAGCAACGGCGGAAGGGCGGGCGGGCAAGTTAGGCGAAACTCTCAACTGTGTACGATGTGATGCTTTGGCGTTTCCCGAAGGTTTGGTCGAATACAAACGGACACCCGAATTTACGCAAGACACCATTCCCAAAGGATTGCTGAAACATCATACGACGAAGATGGGTACATGGGGTAGGATTCATGTATTAGAAGGCAAGCTTTTGTATAGCCCCGAAGGACAGGAAAGCATTACTGTTTTACCCACGAAAACTGCCAGTATTCCCCCAGAAATGTTGCATAGTGTTGCAGCAGATGATGCTGTTCGTTTTTATGTCGCTTTTTATACGCTACAAACTTAATTGATAATTTGTGCGGCAATGACTTTGCCTTGTAATGATTGCAGTTGTTGTT
>DQSL01000029.1 GCA_015663235.1 Mariprofundaceae bacterium | reverse complement strand
TGCCATATCTACTCTCCTACTATCTTCATCATAAGTTCAATTGTTTCTTCATACAAATTGCTTACCACTTAGATAGGGATATAAGAAATCGTTTTCAACCCCTTGGGGTTAAAAGTTAGTCAAATGGGTTATTTTCTAGAAATCGCCTGAACTTCGGCGGCAAACCAATCGGGGGTTTCGCCAAGGGTTGCGGCATCAAGGATGGCTTTTAGTAAACGCGGGTTTTTACACACAGATTTCACATCTGCTTCCCGATTTTCCGCTTGTTTTAACATTTGCATGAAGGTTTTGGCATCATAATTTTCATGCATTGCTTTATAATCAAGTATCCACTGTCTTGCGGCGGCAGTTCTGCATTCTGTGTTTTGTTTATCCAAATCTTCGGGGCTTACACGTTTGGTAATTGACGTGTTTTGCGCGGTTAAACCTTGTGTTTCATCGCTTGATAAAGCCATATACAACGTTAATCCAAGTAAAATCACTACGGCAGCCAAAACACCATAAACAATCCATTTCTTTTTCTTGGCTTGTTGAATAGCTTGAAGCGTGGCTGCTGCTTTGGCTTGCTCTTCTTCTTCGCTCAGTGTTTCTTCAGCATCATCTTGTTCGGCAGGGCTTTCAGGCATGGTCATGGACGGATCCCAATCGACAACCGTACTTTCTCTCTCATCTGCTTCCGCTACAAGCGTAACACCTTCTTCTTGAGGCTCTTTTGTCTCTGTCGTTAGTGTTATATCACTATTGCGCAAGGCATCTGCATCCGTAGGCGGTGCTGTGAGTGTCGGGTCCCAACCTTTCGTGGCGTTAAAGGATTCTTTGTCTGTAGACACGCCCCTTTTTGTTGCATCATGGATAACCAACATGAATTTTTCTAAGCAGTTTTTACAACGTACGAAATCACCTTCTGATTGGCGTATCTTCTCATTCACGGCATAACGTTTGCCGCAATGCGTACATTCAATGTATTCCAAAACGACCTCCCCTATACTCTCTTCCATTTATGCCGCTCAAATCTTAAAAAATTAAGATATTTTCTTTTTCACTTCTTCCGCTCGAACTTGCTGCGCAACTTTATCAACCACCCCATTGATAAATCCACGCGAAGGTTCATCCGCATAAGCGCGTGTTAGCTCCAAAGCTTCATTGATAATCACGCGATAAGGAATCTCCAAACGATTTTTCAGCTCCCAAACGGCAATACGCAACACATTAAGCTCCACATGCGCAATACTTCTCAAGCTCCGCCCTTGCACAGCCGCACTAATCATGGCATCCAACTCGGCACAATCTTTACTGACACCATAGACGATTTCTCGCAAATATTCTTCATCTTGCCCATGTTTATCTTCTTGCTGTAACCTGTCCGCCAAAATGCTCGGAATCATGGCAATATCATTGCCGCCATTATGCCATGCATACAAGGCTTCAACTGCCGACTCTCTTGCCATATGACGGTTCGGTCTTTTCTTCTTGTTTGCTTGACTCACGCTTGCTCCACCATGGCTTCTAATTTTTTTAATGCTTGGGCAACTTCCACTGCCGTTAAAGCGGCTTCCGCACCTTTATGTCCGTGTGCGCCGCCTGTTCGCTCTTGCGCTTGCTCCAATGTGTCAACAGTTAATACACCGTTGCCCACACCAATATCACCGCGCTCTGCAATATGGTTGATGGCATCCATCGCACCTTGACACACATAATCAAAATGTGCTGTGCCGCCACGAATCACACAACCCAAACATACAATCACATCATACGTTTGTGACTTTGCCATACGTTGAGCAATCGTGCCAATTTCAAGCGCACCAGCCACCCGAACCACTGTAATCTTTTCATCACTTGCACCGTGTTTTTTTAATGCTTCAACTGCGCCATCGGTCAAAGCATTGGTAATGCCCTCATTAAAACGCGCAGCCACAATACCAATGCGCAAACCTGTGGCATCCACCGTACCTTCTAATGTTGGGGCATCAAGACTCATGTTTGTCCCCTGAAGTCTTTTTAGCTGTCAATTCTGTGAAGATATGACCCATTTTATCGCGTTTGGTGGTTAAATAATGAATATTATCTTCATGGGCAAATGATGCGAGTTGCACCCTTTCAACCACTTCAAGCCCATAGCCATCCAAGGCAATGATTTTCTTGGGATTATTGGTTAAAAGCCTTAGTTTACGCACACCCACTGAACGCAATATTTGCGCACCAATACCATAATCTCTTAAGTCTGCCTTAAAACCCAGCTTCTGATTGGCTTCCACCGTATCATGCCCTGCATCTTGCAAGGAATAAGCACGAAGTTTATTAAATAAACCAATGCCGCGTCCTTCTTGACGCAAATATAATAAAACACCTGAGCCTGCCTCGGCAATTTGTTTCATCGCTGCATGAAGTTGCGAGCCGCAATCACAGCGGCGTGAAGTAAACACATCACCCGTTAAACATTCCGAATGTACACGTACCAAACATGGCTCTTCCTCCGTAGGTTCACCCATCACCAACGCCACATGTTCGGCATCATCCACAAGGTTGCTAAAACCAATCATTTGAAAGTCGCCAAATTCAGTAGGAAGGCGCACTTCTACTTCGCGTTTGACCAAAGAATCATGTTTGAGACGATGCGAAATCAAGTCGGCAATACAACCAATCTTGATGCCATGTTTTTTAGCAAATTTCTTCAGTTCAGGCATTCGGGCCATCGAACCATCTTCATTCATGATTTCGCAAATTACACCTGCGGGTTTCAAACCTGCCAATCGTGCCAAATCAATGCTGGCTTCGGTGTGTCCTGCGCGCACCAGCACACCGCCTTCTTGCCCTTTGAGTGGGAACACATGCCCTGGCGAATGAATATCTTTGGCTTCCGCACTCTTTTTAATCGCAGTGCGGATGGTATGCGCCCTATCAAATGCAGAAATACCCGTCGTCACCCCTTCTGCCGCTTCAATCGACACGGTAAAGTTGGTTTTAAATTTGGCGTTAATATTGGTTGTCATCAAAGGCAAACTAAGCTTTTCCACTTGCTCTTCTTCAAGGGTTAAACATATCAAACCACGCCCGTGGGTTGCCATAAAGTTAATCGCTTCAGGTGTGACCCATTCCGCAGCCATCACCAAATCGCCTTCATTTTCGCGGTCTTCATCATCGGCAAAGATAATCATGCGCCCTGCGCGCAACTCTTCAATTAATTCTTCGCAAGGGTCAAGACTCATGTCTCCTCCTGTGTGTTGGTGCTGCTTTGGCAGCTTAAAATCCGCTCTACATACCGACCCAAAAGATCAGTTTCAAGGTTCACCCTATCACCTTTCTGTAAATCATGCAGGTTGGTATGCGCTAAGGTATGTGGAATCAGGTTGACGGCAAAACATTTGTTTTCAACCGTGTTCACCGTGAGGCTCACGCCATTGAGTGTCACCGAACCTTTGACCACCACATATTGTTTAAGTTTATCAGGTACTTCAAATGTGATTTGTTTATGTTCGCCAGCATCAACAATCGACACCACCTTTGCCACATCATCAATATGCCCGCTCACCATATGACCACCCAAAGCATCACCCATGCGCAAGGCAGGTTCTAAGTTGACCTTATCACCAACTTTTAATTGCGAGAAACGTGTAAGTTTAATAGTCTCAGGCGATAAAGTTGCTGCCCAAAGCTTTTGTTTGGCATCAGGAAAGTCTGTAATGGTCAAACAACAGCCATCCACAGCCACCGAATCACCTCTGTGCCAAGCTGACATGTCCAACTTGGTTGAAAATACGAATAGTGACTGGTTCTGCTGATGCTCCACAGCATCAATGAGACCGACATCTTGCACAATACCTGTAAACATTATTTGTGGTATTGAACTGACTCTTCGCGCACCGCTTTAAAGAATTCAATGGCATGTTCTGGCGGCACATCAGGTGTAATACCATGCCCAAGATTGAACACATGCCCATTACCATGCCCAAATTTCGCTAAAATATCTTTTACTTCAGTGCGGATTTTTTCAGGATTGGCATACAACATGGTTGGATCCATATTTCCCTGCAAGGCAACCTTATGCCCAACACGTTTTCGCGCCTCATCAATATCAATCGACCAATCCAAACCAAGCACATCACAACCTGTGTCTGCCATGGCTTCAAGCCAGCCCATGCCACCTTTAGAATAAAGAATCACAGGCACTTTTCGCCCATCATGTTCGCGGGTTAGTTGCGATACGATTCGCTCCATATATTGCAAGGAAAAGTCTTTATAATCGCGGGAATTGAGAATGCCGCCCCATGTATCAAAAATTTGTACCGCTTGTGCGCCCGCAGCAATCTGCCCGTTCAAATAAGCCGCCACAGAGTCCGCCAACTTTTCCAGCAACAAGTGCATGGTTTTTGGCTCATTAAACATCATGGCTTTGACTTTAGAAAAGTTTTTCGAGCCGCCGCCTTCCACCATATAGGTTGCCAATGTCCAAGGGCTGCCTGCAAAACCAATCAATGGTACACGACCATTCAAATCACGGCGAATCGTACTCACCGCATCCATCACATATCCAAGCTCACGGCTTGGGTCATCCAATATCGGAAGTTTATCCACATCTGCTTTGCATGTTAAAGGTTGCGGAAATTTCGGACCTTCGCCAGTGCCAAAAGTGAGTTCCATGCCCATCGCTTCAGGTACAACCAAGATGTCAGAAAACAAAATAGCCGCATCTGCATCCAAAATATCAATGGGCTGCAAGGTCACTTCACTGCACAACTCAGGCGAGCGGCAAAGCTTCAAAAAGCCACCCGCTTTAGCGCGTGTCGCCCGATATTCAGGCAAATAACGCCCTGCTTGGCGCATCATCCACACAGGTGTGCGCTCCACATCTTGGCGCAAACATGCGCGTAAAAATAAATCATTCTTCAATTCAGTCATATTATCCTTCAGAGTCTTTCGTGGGATGAAAATGCGAGCATATTATAATTATTGGCATCAATCAAAACATTGACGAACAAACAGCCTAAAAGTTGCAAGTTATAAAACAGATTTATGATTCAACACCTACATTCTTGGTGTCCAACTCTGTTGCTTCGCCAGCAACGCATAAGCTGTAATTTGCACCTTGTTTCAATATTTCCAACACTTTAAACAAGTCTTTTTGCACACCTCGCTCAATACTAAACACCAAACCCGTAAAAATATTTCCGTCAGGAAACAGTATGGTATGTTCATCGTCTTCTTCAAAACTAGCCAACACTGGCCATTTTCTATGCGTGCTGGTGTCTCCAATACTGAGCATCACTGCCTTAAGCACCACATGTTTCTGCATGTAAAAATCAAGCCCTATTTGCTGTTCACCAGGTTTGGGGTAACGAATCCAGCGGATAAAAGCAAACCTTGGTTCACCGCGATGTGGTGTCCAGTTCAAGCCAACCATATAACCCACTTCGCTATTTGGCGCTTCGGAGCTTATGCGCTCAATGGCAATGCCAGACTTACTAATATTCAACACCGTCCACTCAGAACCGCGCAGAAGTATGGGTGCAGCAGCAGCTTCCGCGCCCAAGGCAACCACCCCATGCTCTTCAAGGTTTTCTTCAATGGCAACCCCCATCAAATCAATCAAACCCCAATCCACAGTGAGCTTAGCATTGCCATACTCTTGTCTATCATGAATGCGTGACTTGGTACGCAGCGCATCTAAAATAGCATTGCCACCCACAACCGTGGTCTTTAAAGCCGCTTCAACTTGCAAGTTCTTGCTTTGCAACAAAGGGTCTTTAAGCACCTTTTCAGCGCGGTCAATCGACAACACCAATTTATCAATAAATTCATCCATCGGAATAAGCAGGTGATCTGTTGCCGCTGAGTCGGGTGCAAAAGGTAAAACTTTTGCTGTTTGATGCGGACGGCTTAGGTTGGTCACCAACAAGCTATATCCTTGCACTTGCGCATCTTTCACCGCGCCTTTGGCTAAATAGTAAGGTTTTAATATTTGAATATGGTGGTGCAATTCATCCATCACCATGGCTTGTTTTTTATCGGTTAAGCTGAAAAAATCGAGGTTACGCAACAACTCATAACGAGCCACTGCCATATAAAACCGCTTGCGTTCGTTGTCCGCAGCTTCGGGGCATTCAGGTAACATCACCATACCCAGCCGCATCAAATCAAACACTTGGCGAATCGTAATAATGGCTGCTGATTGGTATTCACCCAAACCATCGCGCATGAGTCGCCCAGCAAGCTCAATCGCATGAGAAATCATATCGACAAGAATAGGATAATAACCAGCCTCGGATTGTGCTTCTTTTTGC
>DQSL01000107.1 GCA_015663235.1 Mariprofundaceae bacterium | reverse complement strand
GTTCAACTTCAAGCCTGCAAAGCGACGCATAGATTCGATTTCATACAAAGAATCTTCCATCATAGGGTCAGACAGGTTATAAAATAACTGTTTAGCCCCATATTCTTATGGTCTGGATTTGATTTAAAGCACGTTGTTTTATCTTGTTCATTCATAGCCTGATAAAGTTGAATTCACCACAAAAGTGACTTCATGTTATCCTTTTTTATGCATGTTTTGCGCTGAATTCTTTTTAATTTTAAGCGGTGCGTATTGTGATATTTGTTTGAAACTTGCCCATAACGGCTGTGCGGATTATGCTGTGCAGCAGTAGGTATTTGTTTTATTTTCCCCTTTGCTCGCCGTAGAAGCATATAGGGATACCTCAAATAGTTTATTCGGGTGGAATTATGTCATTTAATTTAGAGTCTGTGAAAGTTTCAGGAAAGGAAATGATGCCGATTCTTGAAGGTGGTAAGGGTGTTGGTGTTTCAACAGGCTTAACCTCAGGAGAGTGGGCAAAAGCGGGTGGTATTGGCACTGTATCTGCGGTGAATGCAAGTCGACTTGATGAAGATGGTAAGATTATTCCCGTTGAATACAAAGGGCGCAACCGCAATGAACGATTTAGAGAGTTGGTGCAGTTTGGTATTGAAGGTGGCTTAACGCAACTTCGCCAAGCCCATGATATTGCAAATGGTAATGGCAGGTTGCATGTAAATGTGCTTTGGGAAATGGGAGGGGCACAAGAAATCCTTCATGGTATTCTTAAAGAAGCTAAAGGCATTGTGAATGGTATAACTTGTGGTGCAGGTATGCCCTTTAAGTTGGCAGAAATTGCCTCGCAATATGGTGTGTATTATTACCCTATCGTTTCATCTGGTCGTGCATTTAGAGCATTATGGCTGCGCTCTTACCGCAAAGCACCTGATTTCTTGGGCGCTGTGGTCTATGAAGACCCTTGGCTGGCAGGCGGGCATAATGGACTGTCGAATACTGAACGATTTGACCATCCTGAAGACCCATATCCGCGTGTAAAAGAACTTCGTGCAACCATGAACAAGTTTGGCTTGGAGAACACCCCCATCATCATGGCAGGTGGTGTTTGGTATTTACGCGATTGGACGGATTGGATGAATAATCCTGAAATTGGTCCGTTGGTATTCCAATTTGGTACACGCCCATTGCTTACCCAAGAAAGTCCAGTGCGTGACTCATGGGGCGATACGTTGCTAGGGCTTAAAGAAGGCGATGTTGCACTGAATCCATTTTCACCGACTGGTTTCTACTCATCAGCCGTGCGCAACACCTTTTTGGATGAATTGTATGCCCGAACGGAACGCCAAATTTCATTCACAGACCATCATGAAGCAGCAGATGACCATACGGAGTCGTTTAAGTTTGGCCCCCGAAACCGCGAAGTATTTTTAACAGCCCATGGCAAAGAAAGTGCTGAGAAATGGATGGCGCAAGGATTTACGAAAGCGTTGGTGACACCCGATTCAACATTTGTTTTTGTGGCTGAAGAAAAAGCGGCTGAAATTCGCAAAGATCAACTGGATTGTATGGGTTGTTTGTCGCAATGTAAGTTTAGCAACTGGGCAGATAATGAAAAGGGTACAACAGGGCGCAAAGCTGACCCGCGTAGCTATTGTATTCAAAAAACATTGTTAAACTCTGCTTATGGCGAAGCACCAGAACATAACTTGATGTTCTCTGGTCATGCTGCATACAAATTCGCCCAAGACCCATTCTACAATGATGGTTTTATCCCAACGGTGAAGCAGTTGGTTGAGCGCATCGCGACGGGTGACTGACTTTGTTGCGAACAGGTATAATATGAATGTCGCACAACGCATTTTAGGTCGCTTTGGCTGGCAACTTACAAAAAGTAATGCCAGCATTGGTCGCGCCTGCAAAGGGATGGGTCTTGGAGAGGCATACGCTAACCAATGGCAAGGTGTACCGTGTACTTTTGTTCTTTCTACGGGGCGTGTGGGTACAGAGACTTTAACAACCCTTTTAAACCTTTCGGATGATATTGTTGCCGAACATGAGCCTTTTCCTAGGCTGACGAAAACATCTTTTGATGCTTATATGCAGGATACTTCGGTACTACCCAAGACAGACTGGGGAAAGATTATTCTTGCTGCAAGAGACGATATTATTATTAATGCAACTAGGCAGTCAAAAATATATATTGAATCAAGCAATAGGCTGACTTATATGGTTAATGCGCTTGTAGAGGTTTTTCCAGACAGTAAGTTTATTCATCTTCATCGGCATCCATATGATGTTATTCGTTCGGGTATGCGCCGAGGATTTTATCAAAATCATCCGTGGGATTTTTGTCGTATTAAACCACGCCAAGATGATCCAGTTGCTGCTGATTGGTCGCACTTTTCCCCATTGGAAAAGGTGGCATGGTATTGGGCATCTATCAATGAAGAATCGCTATCTTTCCTAGGTAAACTTGATGAAAAACGGGGGCTTACTCTGACATCGGAAGCCTTGTTTAATGGCGATTCTGAGATGTTGCGCACATTATTTGATTTTGTTGGAGCTAGAGAGCCCGCATCTGTAGATGTGAAGCGTGTTTTGAGGCTCAAATGTAATGCGCAACTTTCAGGGGATTTTCCCAATTGCGATGCTTGGTCAGACCATCAGCGTAAACAAGTGAATGCTATCGTCGGTAAAGTTGCTCACCGCTTGGGTTATACATTACTTGAGTAAACAGGCAGGCATAGAGAGGGCTCCCGCTTCATTGGCAAACACCATTATTCGTGGTGCTGGTATTAGCACAATCAGTACACTGTTCGAGAAGGTTTTGACGATTGTTCAGCTTGTTATTGTAGCTCGATTGCTTACACCAGAAGATTTTGGTGTGTTCGCACTATCTGTAGTGCTACTTCTCGGCTTGAACACACTAACAGCTATAGGTACTGAGCGAATGTTAATTCACCGAAAAAGGTTAACCCCATCGTTTATTTCCTCTGTTTATCTAGCAAATATATTACGTGGGATTTTAGTAACTGTTGGAATCCTACTGACAGCTCCTTTTTATTCAGAGTGGATGAGCGCCAACGAGCTTGTAAATGTATTACTTATTGTGGCTTGGGCACCACTAGTCTCAGGGTTACTTACACCCAATCGTTTTTTAGCTGAGCGAGAGTTTCATTTTTTTACTATTGCTCGTTTCCAAGTTGTTATGGCTGCGTTGGGTTTTATGGTGGTTGTTTCTTTAGCATACTACCTGCGAGATGTTGAAGCGTTGGCTTGGGGTCAGCTATCTATTGCTATCATGGGTACTGTTATTTCATGGTTATGGTTTGGTTTTCCAAAGCTTGCAATGCCCTCGTTGGAGAATTTGAAAGAATTAATCAGTGTGGGGAAACACTACATATTGATTGCTATTGGTACATTTGTAACAACACAAGCAGATAACCTTATTATTGGCTCTATGCTAGGAACCGCAGTTTTAGGCATTTATGTGTTGGCATACCAGTTAAGTCAATGGCCGATTGATTTACAATCAAAAGTCGTTGGTAAATTGTTGCTGCCTGCTTTTAGTTCTTTGCATGGCGATGAAAAAAGGTTTTTTAAAGCATTTGATAAAAGCCTTAGGGTGCAATCTATGATACTTGTTCCTCTGTGTGTTGGTGGTGCAGTATTGGCAGAGCCTTTGGTTAACACAGTTCTTAGTGAGCGTTATGTTTTGGCAGTCCCTGTGGTTCAGGTGCTGATGTTTTTAGCCTTCTTTCGGAGTATGAGCCAATATCTAAGCCTTATTTTTCTTGCTTACGAACGTGTTGAATTAGCAAGCAAATCGAAACTTGTGGAGTCAATCGCGTTTGTTGTGCTCGTGTGGTTTGGAACATTAGAAGGCGGTATGTTGGGAGCTGCTGCAGGCGGGGCAATTTCATACTGCTTAGGTTTTGCCGTTAGGCTTTATTTTGTTCAAACTCTTACCCAATGGAGTTTGATGCAAATTTGTATGCCTATTTTACCCTCAATAGGTGCTTCTTTACTTGCTGGTTTTAGTATCAGTTTATTACTGAAGTGGCTGGATATTTGGGATCCTATTGCTTTCGTACTATTAGGTTTTATATACTTAGGTATTTTTGTTGGGATAATGGTGTTTCAAGGTAACTCGGTGGTAGAAGAGATTCGAGGTGTGTTGCTGCCAAAAAAGAACCCACCACAGACCAAGGATAACGACAATGCATGATAAGATTTCTCCTTTAGGTTCACCAGCACCACACCGCTATGTGCAAGGCGCGTGGGCAACGGCACTTTTACAACGCATGGCATACTGGGTGAAAAAACTGTGCGTTTCTGACAAAAAATGTCTTGATATTGGCTGTGGTGAAGGTGCGTTACTTCATGAACTTGGTTATTCAGGCATAGGTGTGGACTTGAATGTTTCGCGGTTAGCATTGGCAAAAGAGAAGCATCTTCAGGTGATGCTTGGGGATGGCACACAGCTACCTTTTCAAGATGCACAGTTTCAAACGGTGATAAGCATGGAAGTGCTTGAACATGTGCCTGATATGACCCTGATGATGCGAGAAGTATATCGTGTTCTTGAAAATGATGGGACTTGGATTGTTTCAGTACCCAATGTTACGCTACGCTCAAGGTATGAAATGTGGCGAGAGAAGAGGCCATACTATTGTGATGCAGATGAACATTACCGAGAAATAACACCTGTTGAAATCAATGGGTTTGAGCACAGGTTTATGCTTAGCTCTGATTTTAAAGCACTGTTTCAAGAATCAGGCTTTGAAGTGGTGCAACAAGATGGTGTACGGTATGTTTTTCCTCAGTGGTTCTCAAGGATTCCAATATTGCAAAACCTCTTAGAGTCAGCCAAGGCAGATAGGATTTGGTCTTTATTGCCGTGGTTTCGTCAGCATCCATATTGGATTATTTTGGTGCTGAAAAAGAATTTAAGATGAGTGAAATATCTTTACTTGTGGTTTCGAAAGAAGCATGGGGTGATACTCGATGGGCTAGAAAGCAATGGCTCCCATATTTTTTAGCGCAACAAAAAGATATTAAAGATGTTGTGTATGTGGATAGGGCTGCTGCTTGGTGGCGTGGTGATTTGGCGCATCAAGATGAAGTTGTTGATGGCATTCAGGTTGTGCAACTGAACTTACCTTTCCCATTAGAACACTCAACATGGATAAGACGTTTAAATCGCAAAGTGATGGCGAATAAGTTGTTATCTAGGTTGGAAACAGACCCGCATTGGGTGACATTATATTATCACCCATACGATGTTGATATGATGAAAACTTTGGGTAAACAATCAAAAATAGTTTTTGATTGGACGGAGGACTGGGCAGACTTTCATCATGATGAAGCTATGGCAAAGTTGCAGCGTAGGTGTGTAGAAGAAGCAGATATGGTGCTTACGGTAACGCAAACGCTTTATCAGCGAGCTGTCAGTTGGAGGGGCTCAGAAGAGTCAGTGGTTTGCGTGCCCAATGCTACGGTATTTACATCTGGTGATAGTATCCCTGACGAGCCAGAAATAGTGAAATTTATTCCGCATCCAAGGCTTGGTTTTGTTGGACATATGGGGACTTGGTTTGATGCGACGTTGGTTGAGGCGCTGGCGGTAAAATACCCAATGTGGCAGTGGGTTTTGATAGGAGGGGTGGGTGAACAAGTGAAGACAAGGCTGTCAAAGCATAAGAATGTTCATTTCTTAGGTGTGTTTTCTCCTTCAAAGCTGCCAGCATTGATGCAGCATTGTGATGTGCTTGTTGCGCCATATAAACAAGGTATTCAGGGTGATGCAACCAAGCTGTATGATTATTTAGCTATGAAAAAACCAATTGTTTCTACAGCTTGTGAAACAGCGGAAAGGCTTCATACATGGGTGCATGAGTGCTTGAATATAGATGATTGGATTACTTCAATCACATCAAGCCTAGAAGGTCATGCGCTAGTTGTGGCGAGCAAGCAAGAAATACACGAACATCATTGGAAGGCACGATCTAAAGCCGTTAATATATTGTTTAAAAGGCTGTTTAATGAATAACTTTGCGGTGTCTATCCTGATCATTTCACGCGATAGGCGCGATTTATTATGCCGTGTTTTAGGTGATTTGCGAGCGCAGCAGTATGATGGAGAATTTGAGATTGTGGTGGTGGAAGAAACCGATGACCCGCAAGCACCAATAGGTGTGAGCTATGTATCGCACCCCATGAAAAATCTTGGTATTGCTTACGCACGCAACCTTTCGCTTGAACATGCTAAACATGATATATTGGTGTTTATTGATGATGATTGCCGCGTTGATTCGGATTGGTTGACCAAGCTTGTTACACCTTTAAAAGATGAGAAGGTTTTGGGTGTGCAAGGCGGGGTGACTGTGCCTGATGGCACGAATGGTATTGGCTGGGCAGAAAGTTTATTGGGTTTTCCAGGCGGTGGCATTACCCGCGTGATTCAAGCTGAAGGACAAACCCAAGACACAAAAGAAATATCTACATTAAATGCCTGTTACCGCAAAAGTGCTGTGATGAAAGCTGGTGGTTTTTCTAACCATGCACGTTTTGGTGGTGAGGATTATTTGCTCGCCAAACAAGTGGCAGGAAAAGGTAAATTACTATTTACCCCGCTGGCGCAAGTGCAGCATGAAGCAAGGGGACATTTGCCTGCTATTTGGACATGGTTTGTGCGGCGCGGGCGTGCAGAGTATGATTTGTGGCAGAGTGGGCTTGCGCCACAAGGTTATGGCGTGTGGATGTTGCGGTCATCATTGTTGTTGAAGCTGTTGCCCTTGATGATATTGTGCTATTGGAGTGTGCTACCTTTGATATTATTTTTACTATTTTTGGTTGTTGTAAACCGTTGGCGTTTTCGTTGGGTGCTGCAACACAAAAACATACCAACATCTGCGTGGCTGTGGCTGCCTTGGGTGCGTTTAGTTATGGGTGCTGCGACTGATATAGGAAGGGTTAAGTCATGGGCACACTGGAAGTGAGCGTTAAGGGTGGAAAGGTTAGCAGGTGCTACCAGTTCGTTCGGTTTCAACACCTTAGCAAGGCGGCATATTTATCAATTATTCAGCTTGCTCAAAGCAACGGAGAAGTATTTTGCCCACAAAGTGCCAATGCAACCCCTAGAAGCCAAGATGGTAAACTAATCCGATTGTGGGATTATAGGCTTCTTAAGGATTTGGATAGCTAATGCGTGTTGTATATTTATCCCAATTTCCCAATATGGTGGGGGGTGGTGAATACTCATTGTTGGATTTGATGAGCCATTTGCCGCAAGACATTGAACCTGTTTTGGTGACACCGAGCGAAGGTGTTTTTACGGACAAAGCGAAGAACAATAATGTGCGCCATGTGACATTGCCTATGCCGCCTTTGAAGTTGGCGAAGTTTTCCACGTTTAGCCAATGGCGAAAAGCCATCAAAGTATTAAAGCCGGACATTCTTCACGCCAACAATTCCAGAGCTGCCTTTTATGCGGGCGTGGCAGGGAAGTTACTGGGTATCCCTGTGATATTTCATTGTCGTGTGTCCGACCACGATGGTTTTATGGACACGCTTTTACAACGTTTGGTAGATGTGATTATTTGTAATAGTGAAGCTGTGGCACAACGTTTTACAGATTTTCCAAAACCAACCCATGTGATTTATAATGGGCTTCCTATTGCGAAGTTTCCCAACTTGGCAAACCCGTTGCCCAGCGCTGAAAAGTATATGTTGTTTGTAGGACGCATCACACCAGAGAAACAGCTCGAACATGCTTTGGAAGTGTTTGGCGCGTTGGCGACTCATGATTCAAACTTACACTTTGTCATCGTTGGGGGTGCAGGCCCTGAAGATGAGGGTTATTTGCAAGAAGTGAAAGAAATGTTTATGCAAAAGTCCTGGTTTTCACGGGTGCAATGGCTTGGTTTTTGCCATGACGTGACCAAGTGGTATGTCCATGCATCATTGTTGGTTTTAACATCAAAACATGAA
Source organism: Mariprofundaceae bacterium (assembly GCA_015663235.1). Taxonomy (GTDB): domain Bacteria; phylum Pseudomonadota; class Zetaproteobacteria; order Mariprofundales; family Mariprofundaceae; genus Ghiorsea. The sequence continues at coordinate 15,519 of DQSL01000107.1, read as the reverse complement.
GGTTTTGGTCGCGTATTGGTGGAAGCCATGGCGCAAGCAACGCCTGTGGTGGCTTATACGGTGGGTGGTGTACCTGAGGTGTTTACAGACGGCGAACAAGGTTATTTGATTGCGCCTGACGATAAACAAACGATGATTGAAGTATGTGCTAAGGTTTTGAGTGATAATGATTTACAACAGTGTTTGGGGCAGGCTGGGCAAAAGCAGGCAGCGAAGTTCGCCATCGACAAACACATCACGCAAATGACCACGGTGTATCATGATTTAATTGAGACAGCCCAATGACTAAATCAATATTGGTTGATGGTCGTGAATTTGTATTGGGCAGACGCACAGGCATTGGGCGCTTTTTGGAAGGGTTATTGCTTGCCATCACAGCGAAACATACAGATTGGAGTTGTACGGTAGTACTGAATGAAATAGACGCGCTGCCAGAATCATTACAGGGTAAGGTTGAAGTGTTACAATCGCCTAAATATTTGGAATGGTTCTTTCCGAAGTTGGCAGAAGGGTCTGATTTGTTTTTAAGCCCGTACCCCAAGCTTCCTGTGCGCAACATGCCATGCCCTTGTGTGCATACCATTCACGATGTTTTCTATTTAACCCATCCCGCATACCAAGGCAATCGCCTGCGTAGAACGGCTGCCTTGTGGCGCTTAAAACATGCGGTCTCCAAAGCTGATTTAACTTGGTTTGATTCATTGACCTCCAAGCATGAGACCCAAGGGCTGACAGGTGAAATCAACCATACTTCACACATTCGCTTTCCTTCCATCGAAGCAAGCTTTAAGCCTGATAGACGGATTAAGAAAAAAGATTTCTTTTTGTTTGTGGGCAATGGTTTGCCTCATAAGAATGTGCAAACTTTGTTGGGCGCAATCAACCAAACGGACTTGGTTTTGAAATGTGTGGGTATCCAACCTGAAATTGCTGAAAAACTGGCGCATGTTTTTGCTGTCAATGCAGCGCAAGTTGAATTTTTACAGGGGGTTGATGATAAAGCCTTACTTAAGCTTTATCGTCAAACCAAAGCACTATTACAGCCTTCAACGGCTGAGGGTTTTGGTTATCCGCCTTTGGAAGCGATGGCGTGTGCTACGCCTGCGATTGTATCGGATATTCCTGTGCTTAGAGAGACTACAAACAACTTGTCGACTTATGTTGCGCCCCATGATGCCAAAGCATGGCAGCAGGCGATGTTAAGCTTTGATGCGGATGCTGAAAGCATAAGCCAAGGGCTTGTTTGGGCGGAGCAACATCAAGGTGAAGCTGGTTGGGCAGCGCATATTCTAGATATTGAACAGTTGGTGCAAAACTAATGTGTGGTTTTGTCAGTATATTAGGCAAAACAGATGCCGTGGAGCTCAAAGCTATGGCAACGGCGGTGGCAGCGCGTGGCCCTGATGGTCAGGGTGAATATATGTCGGCTGAATTTTCAGCGATGCATCATCGGCTTGCCATTATTGGCCCTGATGAGCGCGGCTTACAACCCATGGAAGTGGATGATGTGGTGGTGGTGTTTAATGGCTGCATTTACAACTATAAAGATTTGAGAGCCAAGCTTGAAGCTGATGGCGTGACCTTTCAATCCGACGCAGATACGGAAGTGATTCCGCACTTGTATCGCCGCTTTGGTTTGGGTTTGTTTAACCTGATTGAAGGGATGTTTTCCATTGTTTTGTGGGATAAACGCGAGCAGCTATGTTTGGTGGCACGGGATGTGTTTGGTGAAAAGCCGTTGTTTGTCTGCGAACAAGATGGGCGTATTGGTTTTGCATCGTCGCAGAATGCTTTTGAGAAGGGTAAATGGTCGCTCACGCCCAACATCAACAGTGTTTATCAGATTTTAACACGAATGCGGGCTGAAGCACCGCAGACGATGTATGAAGAAGTTTCGCAGCTTCCCGCAGGTTGTTATGCCATTGCCAAAGCTGGGCAACCCATGCAAATCCGCCGCTATTTCTTTTTGCCCGAGCCAGATCAACCGCTTGATTTGACCGCCGATGAAATCAAACCCGAAGTGAAATCCATGTTGATTCAGTCCATCACTGCGAAAACGGTGTCGGATAAACCGCTGGGTGTGTTTTTATCAGGTGGGGTGGATTCATCTTTGATTGCGGCTGTGCTTAAGCAGGATGCAGGGCAAGATGTGCATAGCTTTTGCGTGAAGTTTACAGGTGCACCCAAAGATTATGATGAGAGTGGTTTTGCCGCCGAAGTCGCCAAGCATTTGGACACGAAACACACAACTTTGGAAGTGGATGCTAGCGCACATCAAGCTTTGGATGACTTGGCAACTGCCTTTGATATGCCAGTCACCAATTCGGCAGCTTTGCCCACCTATTTGATTAGCAAGGCAGCGAAATCGCATGTGGATGTGGCATTGTCGGGTGTGGGTGGCGATGAGTTGTTTGGTGGTTATCCAAGATATTTGGGGCTAAAATGGCATGATAAGCTTCAAGGTTTACCCGCCAGAGGTGTTGCACTCAAATTATTAGAATCATGGGGTGATAGTCATTCCAGCCGTAACTTGCGAGGGCGTTTGCGCCGTTTCCTTCAAGGGTTGAACGATACACCCGATGCCGCCTATCAAAAGTGGACTTCCACCACGGATGCGGCGTGGTCGGATATGTTTTATGGTATGCAATTGAATCAGCCTGACCATGCTTGGCAAAATGCATCTCAGCTTGCAGGCGGTTTGCAAGGTTTGATGCAAGAATACGGCGCAGTGAATGGGGCAATGATTCACGATGTGATTCATTATGTGGGTGATGATTTGTTAGCCGTGGGCGACCGCATGAGCATGGCAAATGGTTTGGAGCTTCGCGCGCCACTATTGGATGCAGGCTTGTTCTCTTTCATGGCAACTTTGGATGAAAGCTGGAAAGTTGAAGGGCTGCCGTGGCAGGAAAAGCTTAAAGTGTTGCTCAAAGACATCACCTGCGATTATTTGCCCAAAGAGATGGTGTACCGCCCCAAACAAGGCTTTATGGCTCCCATCAAACATTGGATGCGCGCAGATTTTAAGGATGACATTCAGGCTATGATTGCCGATAAACCGCTTGGTGGGCTTGTGCGCCAGTCATTCGTGCAAGAGCAATGGGATAGGCATCAGAAAGGCGAAGATAAATCGGATATTTTGTGGGGGTTGTTGCTGATGAACCGATGGATGCAGCAACATGGGTGGCAGTTTTGACGAGAATGTATAAGGTTTAGCCTATGCGTATGGGGTCAAATAAAAAAGTAAAACCATTCTTGAAGTGGGCGGGTGGTAAGACGCAGCTGCTCGATGATATTGCTGCGACTTTTCCTTTTTCAAAACAAGATAAGTTTACATTTATTGAGCCTTTTGTAGGTAGTGGCGCAGTATTGTTTTGGGTTTTGAATCATTATCCCAATGTCCAACAGTGTATAATCAATGACATCAATGAAGATTTGATCACTACATATCACACTATTCGCCATGATGTTGAAAGCTTGATTGATAGGCTCACACTTTGGCAAACTGAATACCATGCACTTACCGACGATAAAGAAGCTAAAAAAACATACTATTATACCAAACGTGCAGCATTTAATACCAAAGAAGAGTCTAGCTTAACCCAAGCTGCTTTGTTTATCTTCCTTAATCGTACTTGTTTCAACGGCTTGTATCGTGTAAATAAAAGTGGTGGCTATAACGTACCTATCGGTAGCTATAAAACCCCAATGATTTGTGATGCTGATAATCTAAGAAAAGTAAATGAAGCGTTGCAGCGCGTTACCATTCTTCAAGGTGACTTTGAGCAAACACTTAAATATGCTGAAAATGACACTTTTTTCTATCTAGATCCGCCATACAAACCTTTAAGCGTATCATCCAGCTTTAATGCATATGCGAAAGGTGAGTTTAATGATGCAGAGCAAACACGGTTGAAAGAATTTTGCGATACGATTAGCGAACAAGGGCATACTTGGATTTTAAGTAACTCTGATGTGAAACAGCAAGAACATAGCAACTTGTTTTTTGATGACTTATATAGTGACTATGCCATTAATCGTGTGCTTGCCAAGCGCGCTATTAACTCCAACTCAGCAAAACGCGGCAGTATATATGAATTGTTGATTACCAACTGTGCAGCATAGGGAGATAAAATATGGCAAGTGATGTGTCATGGGCTAAGATTTTTGATGATTACGCTATACATAAACACGACTTTTCTAAGTCACCTTTTGATATATCTGCGGCACAAATTAAACAAGCTTGCCAAGGCTTTAGGAAAACGGCGGAAAAAGAGGTTCGCTTGTTGTGTAAACAGGACTCTAGGCGTGATCGCCCCGCCGTTTTCATTAAAAATAATTTGTTTTTGCTTCCAGTGAAGAATGGTTTTTATAAAATTGTTCAAGGGGAAGGCTATATTGATATTCCAGATATTTCTGAGGATATTAAAGTGTACGACTCAAAGTTAGGGTTTAAGCTGGATAGTGCATCAGTTGGTGATTCTGAAATGCAACATTTGGACTTTGCCTATGCTTCCAGTTTGATCCGAACATTTATGGAGGATGATTCACTTGTTTTGACGATTAGAGGGCGAAAATACACGCCAAAGTTTCATTTTTTTGTGGATAAACACCGTATTGATACAGAAAGTGTGCAGACAGAAGTTGATGCAGGTTATGAAGGGAAAGATAAAATCGTTCTCATTGAAGCCAAAAATAGTAAAACGAAAGACAGCATTATTAGGCAACTGTTTTATCCATACAAACAATGGAAAACCTATACAGAAAAAGAAGTGTGCCTCTTGTTTTTTGAGAAGCGAGGGGATGAGTTTTTTATCTGGCAGTATGGATTTACGGATGAATTTGATTACAACAGCATTCAGTTAATCAAGTCAGCACGCTTTACGATCCACTCTTTGAATGATTAAAAGTTATTTCAAGTCGCTAGATAAAGCATATACCTTATTAGATGCAGATTCATTAGATATACTGCCAAAATTCAAGTTTGAGTTTGATATGGTATTTGCAGATCCCCCTTATTTTTTGTCCAATGATGGTTTAACCATCAAAAATGGTAAAATTAGTAGTGTAAACAAGGGCAAGTGGGATAAATCATCGGGCTTTGAGGCTATGGACGCATTTAATCGAGAATGGTTAACACTTGCTCGGAATAAAATGAAAGATAATGCAACCATTTGGATCAGTGGTACTAGCCATAATATTTTTAATATTGGGCAATTGCTCACTGAACTAGACTTTAAGATTCTTAATGTGATTACTTGGGAAAAAACTAACCCACCGCCAAATTTTTCATGCCGCTACTTTACCCATTCTACGGAACAAATTATTTGGGCAAGAAAAGAAGCAAAAGTTCCTCATTATTTCAACTATGCTTTGATGAAAGAATTGAACGATGACAAGCAGATGAAAGACGTGTGGAAGCTTTCTGCGATTGCCAAGTGGGAAAAAAGCTGTGGCAAACATCCAACGCAAAAGCCGCTGGCGTTATTAACACGGATTATCTTGGCTTCCACGCAAAAAGGAGCGTGGGTTCTCGATCCTTTTGCAGGCAGTAGTACCACAGGTATTGCGGCAAACTTACTTGGGCGTAAATATTTAGGCATTGATCAAGAAAAAGAATATTTAGAAATGAGCAAACAGCGCAAACTTGAAATTGAGAATCCTGCTGTAGCGATGGCATATAAAGAAAAGATTAGAGGTTTTACGAAACAAAACACTCTGCATGATGTGTTGGCGCGTGAAGATGAGGCTGACTATGGGGTTGAATCTTTGGATAAGGTGATTCAATGAGTAAACGCATATTGATGGTTGCCGATGTATCGGCGGAAGCAGTTCACGGTGGTGCAGAGCGTATGCTTTACCACCATCTACGCGCATTGGTGGATGCAGGGTATGATGTGACCATGCTAACCAGACAACCCACACCTGATGCGGAAGTGTGCATTGAGTTGCCGCAATTTGGTATTCAAGAATTTCGCTTTCCCTTTTCAGGGGATAAAGGCTACAAAGGTTTGCAGGAACTGAAATCTGCCGCCAAACAATGGTGGAAACATCATCAGGATGACTTTGATGTGGTGATTTCTGAGCAGCCGTTTGTGATGTGGGCGTTGTTAAAAGCGGGGTGTAAATTGCCGCGCTTACAAGTTTGTTTTTCCTTTGCCTTTGAAGAATATGAAACACGTCATGCCTTGGACATGACTTGGAAGCATAAACTGGCGATTGCGGCGATGCGCAAGCTTGAAGCCAAGGTGTATCGCTCGGCGGATAATTTGATGGGCTTGAGCAAGTTTACCCAAGATAGAATGGCTCAATTCTTCAGTGTTTCGCAGCGGCATTGCGCGATTAACCCTGCGGCGGCTGATAAATATCATGGTTTAAGACTTGAGCAACGTGATGAAGTGTGCGCTGAACTGGGTTGGACGACACCTGTGGTGACCACGTTGCGCAACCTTGTGCCACGCACAGGTGTGGATTTGATGATTCAGGCGGCAGCGATTGTCAAAACATCGCATCCTGAGGTTCGATTTGTGATTATGGGTGATGGGATGTTGCGTGAATCTATGCAGCAATTGGCTGATGACTTGGGCGTTTCGGATATGATTACGTTCACAGGTTATTTGCCTGAAGACAGTGTGCAAAAGCGGCTGTTGGCATCGGATGTGTTTATGCTACCTACACGCGGTTTGGAAGGTTTTGGTTTGGTGACTTTAGAAGCCAATGCTTGGGGCACACCCGTGCTTGCAACACCAATTTCAGCCAATAAAGAGCTTGTCCCTACCATTATTCACAATCAACTTTCTAAAAACGCATCGCCCTTGGCATTGGCAGAACAGTTGATGTGGATGATTGATACACCGCTAAGCAAGGCGCAGCGCCAGCGCACCCAAGAAGATGCGTTTAGGCAATACAATTGGCAAAAACATGACCAAGACTTCTTACAAATGGTGGAAGCTTTGGCGGAAGGTAAATCATGAAGATTTTGCATTTGATTACACGTATGGATGGTGGTGGCTCGGCGGTGAACACACTGCTTACATCCACTGAACAAGCCAGAGCTGGGCATGATGTGACCTTGGTGTCTGGTGTAAGCCAAGAATCAGATATGTCTGATTTGGAGCAAAGCAAAGTGGATGCGGGTATTACAGCCTTTGAAGCTTTGGGTGGCAAGGTTGTGGTGTTGGAAAACCTAAAACGTGAAGTGGGCTTGCATGATAAACGCGCAGTCAAAGACATTCGCGCCTTGGGTTTGGATGATTTTGATATTGTGCATACGCATACATCCAAAGCAGGGGCTTTGGGTAGATATGCGGCTGCAAACAGCTCAGCGAAAGTTGTGCACACGCCACATGGGCATATCTTTCACGGTTATTTTGGTAAACTGAAAACCGAAATATTTCTTAAAGTTGAGCAACATCTTGCCAAGAAAACGGATGTGTTGATTGCCTTAACCAATGCAGAGCGGGATGACCATTTGCAGCTTGGCGTTGGCAGACCTGAACAATGGGTGGTTGTGCCAAGTGGGGTGGATGTGGAAGCCATTGCTGAGTGGATGTGGGAGCATCCTGTGTCGGGTGCTCATAAAACATGGGATGTTGTTTCTGTGGGGCGGCTTGTACCTATCAAAGGTATGGAGCGATTGATTCAGGCTTGGGAAATCGTGGTGCGGCAACATCCGCAAGCTAAGCTTGCATTGGTGGGTGATGGCGAAGACAAACGAAGCCTTGAGAAACTTGCATCGCGCTTAAATATTATTCCCAATGTTGAATTTGTCGGCTGGGTCGACCCGTTGCCTGAACTGGCGAAAGCTAAAACATTTGCTTTGATGTCGCATAATGAAGGCATGGGCAGAGCGGTGGTGGAAGCCATGGCGGCAGGTTTGCCGTGTGTGGTATCCGACGTGTGTGGCTTGCGCGAGTTAGTCGATGGTAGCGTGGGCAAGGTTGTGGATGCAGAAGATGCGCAAGCGGTTGCTCAAGCTTTGCTGACCGATTGGCCGCGAGATATTGCCCGCAATACCCGAGCGCGAGCAGACAATTATTCAGTGGCGGCGATGATGCAGGGCTTGGATGAGGTTTATCAAAGTTTAACCACATCAGAAAACAAGACATAATCATTGGTATGTGTTTCATCAAGCGCACGCTGAATTAAAACTTTCGCATCAGCTTGTAAGTCATCATCTAATAAACTTTGATACACTGATTTATAAAAGTTATCAGGCACAACTTTGATGTCAAAACGGACGGACTGTGAAGCTTTGGGCGGATTGTCTGCCACATAACGGCGCGATTCATCGGGCATCAAACGTGTATCTTGTTTTTCTTGCCAGCCATTGCCGTAAAAGACTTCACGCACGATTTCCCAACGCCATGTCTTTAAAACTTCCCCCCGTTTGCCTAATGCCACTGCCGACACAAGCACCTTGGGTGTCACGTAAGTAGGGAAGGCATGACCGATATTTGTTGATGTGATTTTTAGTTGGGCTAAGCCATGTTTTTTGTTCACTTGAATGTCCAAACCTTGGCGAGTGAAATCCTTATCATGAATGCCTTTGAACGTATGTTGCCTATCAGGCATATGGCAGCCCTGGCATTGTTTTCCTTGTTTGGAAAAGCGGCTTTGTTGCCATTCAAACACCGTGTTTTCTAAAGGTTTACCATTGATGGCATAACGTTGTGGAAACTGATGACATTCAGCGCAAAAACCTGATTGTTCAAACTTTTTACTGGCGGTAAAACCACCATGCGTTTCAGTTTTTATAAAACCTAAGGTGTTATCATTTTTACGCGGCGGTCCAAAACGATTACCACTGCGCACATGACAAACGGCACAACTCACACCACTGTGCCGCAGCGGAAGCTTGGCTTCGGGGCTGTCTAAATTGGCATTAAGGTCAAACCCTTGTGGGTGTTTGCGTAAGATGGATAAGGATTTAAGCATGTCAGGTTCGCCTGAATATAGCTGCTCATCCAAAGGCGCATGGCAGCGCAAACAATCATTGCCTTGCCCATGACCCATATCAGGAAACTGACCAATCAGACCTGATGAATAAGCTTTGCTATGGCGGCTAAGTTTCCAAGTGTTAAACTGGCTTTCATGGCATTGCGCACATGCCTCAGGACGCATGTTCTTTTCAAGCGCACTCCAATCGTGATTGCTTTTTGTGCTTGGCTTATCCCAATAACCATCAAGGTCGGCATAACCTGCGGCAATCAGTAAAACCCCCAGAGCTGTGACGAGTATGCTTTTCATCAATGCGTTGTTCATCATATAGAAAGGGGTGACTAAACATCACCCCCATCATATTATTTACTGTCTTGAAGGTATTTCATGCGATAAGCACGAAAATATGCAGCCATTGCCGTCATGGCTTTGGAATTGGCTTCCAACTGCTCACCTTTCATAGGGTTTAACATACAATAATTAATCATCTGATCTAGGGTGACGACATCATCAACCATTTCAACGTAATGTGGATAGTTTTGGCGCTTATCCAAGTTCAACATCGAAAAATCTGCGTGACATGATAAACAAGCCAAACCAGATTTACCTAAGGTTTCATCTGCCCACATTTTTTTGCCAGCAGCGGCGGCTTGTTGAAAGTTTTTGAATTTATCTTGGCGAATACTGATGTTTTCATCATCACCAGTCATGGCGCATGGATTCATAGCACAAGGGTTGTGTTTTTTCATGCTACATGGGTTCATCTTATCATGCTTTTTCATACTACACGGATTCATGCTGCAAGGGTTGTGTTTTTTCATGCTACATGGATTCATCTTATCATGCTTTTTCATACTACACGGATTCATGCTGCATGGGTTGTGTTTTTTCATGCTACATGGGTTCATCTTATCATGCTTTTTCATACTACACGGGTTCATGCTGCATGGATTGTGTTTCTTCATACTACAGGGGTTGCATGGGTTGCTCCATTCGGCGGATGCAGTGGTTGCTACACCCATCGTAAGCATCAAACCCATTACTAACATTATATTTTTTATCATGATTCTTCTCCTCTATGGTTTCGCTCCGTATGGTGTGGGAACAGATGGGTAGTCGCCATGCATGGTCAAAGCTTACAAAGTAGGTTTTAATACGCATATGCGATGGATGATTTTATGTGTTTTATTGTGGTTTGCTTTGCCTGCGAATGCGGGTATCAATCATGCTCTAGACTTGAACTGGCAAACCCAAGAAAGCGCGCATTTTCGTATTCATTTTTATGAGGGCGAACAAGCTTTAGCCAAGCGTTCGTTGCAAATTGCGGAGTCTGTTTATAATAGATTAACACCTATTCTAAATTGGTATCCCATTGCAAAAACCGAGATTGTGTTAAGTGATGAAATGGATGGTAGTAATGGGTTCGCCATGCCGATTCCGTCTAATCGCATCACTTTATTTGCCAGCCGCCCCAATAGTGTTTCTAGCCTTGAAGACCATGCAGGCTGGTTGGAAACACTGATTTTGCATGAGTTTGTACACACTTTGCATTTGGATAAAGCACGGCGTGGCCCCAAAAATATTCGTAACATCTTCGGGCGGGTTCTTTTTGCCTTCCCCAATGTGTTTATGCCTGCTTGGATGCATGAAGGTTTGGCGACCTATTATGAAACGGATAAAGCGTTGGGCATCGGGCGCGGACAAAGTACCTACTTTCAGATGATGATGCGCATGGAAGTGGATGCAGGGGTGAAACCTGTAACGCAAATCAACCAGTTGCGTACCCTTTGGCCCTTGCCGACCAGTCGTTATTTGTATGGCGTATATTTCTATCAATTTATTGCAGACACTTATGGTGGGGAAACCTTGCCTAAGATTGTGGAAACTTATTCGGATAACTGGCTGCCATTTGCCATCAATGATTTGTACGAAGAAGTATTGGGCAAGGATATGACCGAGGTTTGGGGTGAGTTTGAGGTTTATGTGAATGCCAAGTTTCAGCCACAGATTACACACATCAAGCAACAAGGTTTATTTGAAGGTAAGCAATTATCCCAAACAGGTGATTTTAAGTCATCCGTGCTTCAAGCTGATGATGGACGCATCTTTTATGTCAGTGATAATTTAGAAAACGGCGCAAAACTTAAAAAAATCGATCAAGGAAAGACCAGCACACTGCTGGAACTTAATGCGGGGGCAAGATTAGACTGGCATGAGCAGTCAGGGCTGTTGATGACGCAACCAGACACCTGCGATAATGCGAATAAATATTATGATATTTATAGGGTGGATGTGGATGGTAGTAGCGAACAACTGACCCACTGCCAGCGTTATATCTTTGCTACATGGTCGGCTGATGGTTCACAAATCGCGGCGGTGAAAAACTATCGCGGGCAACATGCGATTCATTTGTTGGATGCGAATGGAAAGCTTCTTAACGTATTGTGGCAGGGCGTAAATAATGAAACATTATCAGGTTTGGATTGGTCGGCAGATGGGCAGCTATTGTTATCATCGGTTTGGCGTAAAGATTCAGGCTGGGATGCTGAAACCTTTGATGTGGCAAATCAAACATGGGTCAAAATCACCGATGATATGCTGGTGGAAACTGATGTAAGGTTTGTCGGTGATAGCCATGATATGGTGTATGCCGCTGAACATGATGGCGTGTATAATATTTTTAGGCACAATCTTTCAGGTGAAATCATGCAACTCACTCAGGTATTGGGTGGCGCGTTTGCACCGTTTCTTAATCAGCATGGGCAGTTGCTAAGCATTGATTATCATGCCCAAGGTTTTGATGTGTATCAATTGGATCATCCGCTTAGTCAACCTGTTGTATTTGCAGAGGAAAACAAGGCTTTTCCACATGTTCAATTCCCTGCCAAACCCATCAATATCACAGAACCAGTGCCGTATTCCGCATGGGATAGCGCCATGCCTACATCATGGTTGCCGAATCTATTGTTTACCAATGAAGGTATAGAATTGGGTGCATTTATTTTCGGGTCTGATGTATTGAATCGGCATAATTACAGCTTGTATGCGGGTTACCAGTCGGTGTCAGAAACGCCTGTGTTTAGCTTGGATTATATTTATGATGGCTTGTACCCTTTGTTGAAAGTTCATGCCGACCAACTGCAAACACCAAGTTTGGACAAGAATAATCGTTTGATTGCCTTGGTGGAAAGCCAACGCTTGGATGCTGAGCTTGTGTTTCCATGGCTGCGTAAACAATCGCGTTGGAGCGCACATCTTGGGCTTGGTCATCGCCGCGACAGCTTGGCATGGCTTGCACCGCTCTACACTACCACCAATACCAATTTCCAAGATACATTGTTTGGTGCGGGTTTGGTCTATGACACCACATTAATGTATCCCCGTGGTATCAGCGCAGCATCGACCGGTTATGTGTTGTCGGCATGGTTTGAATCAGGTAAAGGGTTGAGTGGCACTTATACAGGTAATGTTAGCACGCTATCAGGGCGTAATTATATAGACCTAGGCAGTGAGCAAGTATTGGCGGTGCGTTTGGACATGGGGTTCGGTGACAATCAATCGCGTCCTTTTTCTTTGGGTGGTCAAGGTTTTAACAACAGTACCAGCATCTTTTCCAACCTGCTCGACCCACTGCCTTCAAGGGTTGGCTTTAATCAGCGGCAATACGGTTTAAGAGGTTATGCAGATGCCGCACTGTCAGGTCAAAATATGGTGTTAACATCCGCAGAATATCGTTTTCCCATCACACGTATTGAAAAAGGTCTGATGTCGCCACCGATTGGTATCGACAAATTTTTTGGGCAGGTGTTTGTAGATGTTGGGCGAGCAGGAAATGACCTAAACGCAGCCCAAACCTATACAGGTGTGGGGCTTGAATTGGGTGGTGATATTATTCTGTTTTACAATTTACTTCTTCGTATGCAACTGGGTTATGCCAAGGGGTTGGATGAGGTCCTTGGTGGTAACCAAGCTTATTTCAGGTTGGGTAGTTCATTTTAGTATATTTTTCATTATGCATTTTAGTGACTATATGGTATAAAGAACGAAACTTAGGGGAGGCCTTATGAAAAAGTATATCGGTGTATTTTTGTTGTCTTCATTGCTTATGGGTTGTGCTGCTGGAGATGATGCGCCCGTTAATTCGGGGGCTGTTGGTGTGACAACGGTAAAGATGAGTGCTGATTTTTTAGCGCCTATTCTTCCGAAGCTGGCTGCATTGTATAAAGTATCTGTATGTCCTGTGCCAAGCACTACGGATTCACCTAATTTTGTGTCAGGCATGGATTGTGATGGTGATGGGGGGATTGTTCGTTATTTAACACCTTCAAGTTTTAAAGTTGCGATGAAACGTTTGGATTTTGTGCGTAGCGATGGGGCTATAACCCAGATTATTGCGGATACAGGGACTTTAGCCAATGCCCAAGTGTTGGACTTGAACTCGCCTGCAATATTGTTAAGCGAAACATTGCCTGAGGGTAATTACAGTTCATTTGTTGCTGAGCTGTACTATTATGAGATTGTGATGTCTGTGGATTTACCATCGGTAACGCAGACGCTTCGTGTGTATTTGAGTGATGATGACTTTGTGTCAGAAGGTAGCTTAGGGCATCATCAGGGTGACATCACGTTTGTTGATGCGGCAATGAGCTTGGCTGGGCGGCACCCGGTCTTGCATGGCGTAGTGCTAACTTGTTGGCAGCAAGAGGGGCAACAGTCGGTGCTGGTGGCACTGACCCTGAAACAACCCACTTAAGAGGATTGTATGGCGATGCAACATTGTGGAATCAGGCTGTTTTTATGCAAGGAGCCAATCAGGATATTTTTAGAATTACAGCGCCGATGAGCTTGGTGATTGGCAGTACGTCACAAACCGTCACATTTACATTTGATGTTAAAGATAGTTGGTTCTTTGAAGACTTTGATGGCAACCAGCTCTTTAATCCTTGCACGGGTGGTGGTTCTGAAGCATGTGCGGCAGGAGCTGAATGGTCACCATTGTTTTATCCACCAACGATTACCATTCAATAGGTTATGTTGGGTGAATAATAAGATGGATATTAAGCTGAAAAAGATTTTCCGCAGCCACATTCACCTTTTTTGTTGGGATTTTTAAAGACGAATGAAGACGACATCATATCTTCTTGATAATCAATTTCTAAACCTTTGATGGCTTCATCATAAAACTGTTCCGCGATATAAATGGTTAAACCATCAAACTCTGCTGCCAAATCACCTTCGCTTGCCGCATCTTCAAAATCAAGTACATATTCCAAGCCCGAACAACCCGCTTCACGTAAGGATAAACGCACAGCTTGTTTATTTGCCTCTGTTAGTTTTTTTGCAAATTGCGCAACTGCGGCGGGGGTTAAGTTAATCTCTGCTTGTTTCATATTTGTATGTTCCATGGTTTATACCTTCAACTCTCTTGGGATACTAAAATGCACATCTTCTTTGACTGTTTCGCGGGTGGTTACGATATTTTTATCGTGTTGCGAAAGCAAATCAATCACCTCTTGAATCAATACTTCGGGCGCAGATGCGCCCGCCGTAACACCAATGCTGGCATGATCTTCGAGCATACTTGCAGTGATGGCTTGAGCATTTTCAATCAAATAAGCTTTACAGCCTTCTTTTTCAGCGACTTCACGAAGCCGATTGCTGTTAGATGAATTGGGCGAGCCAACCACCAAAATCACATCGGATACTTTTGCCAAGTCTTTGACTGCCATTTGGCGGTTACTGGTGGCATAACAAATGTCTTCTTTCTTCGGGCTTTGGATATTTGGAAATCTCGCTTGAAGTGCTGCAATCACATCCTTGGTATCATCTACGCTTAGTGTGGTTTGGGTGACAAAGGCGAGTTTGTTTTCATCGCTAACTTGCAAAGTTGCCACATCTTCAGGCTCTGATACGAGTAACACTGCATCTTTTGGGGCTTGCCCCATGGTGCCTTCAACTTCGGGATGCCCTTCATGCCCAATCAATATAATTTGGTCACCATTGGCATAATGACGCAACAGTTCCAAGTGTACTTTAGTCACCAGCGGGCAAGTCGCATCCATCACTCTAAGCCCACGTTGCTTGCCATCGTGTTGTACTTGTTTACTTACACCATGCGCCGAAAAAATCAGTACAGCGCCATCGGGTGCATCTTCGACTTCTTCGATGAATACCGCACCTTTGTTTTTTAAATCTTCAACAACATGTTTGTTATGCACAATCTCATGGCGCACATAAACAGGCGCACCAAACACTTCAATGGAGCGTTCTACAATTTCAATCGCGCGCTCAACCCCTGCGCAAAAGCCGCGAGGATCTGCTAAAAACACCGATTTGGGTTGAATTTGAATGACCTGTTGCTGCATTTTGTCTATCCTTGGGTTACGGTTTGCGGCATAGTATACGCAAAAAGTAAGTAGAGGTGAAACAATGACTGATTACACATTAAATGTAGGGGATAAAGCCCCCTTTGATTTGGAAGTGAATATTTACCCTGAAGCCAAGTATAAGTTGGCAGATAGTTTGGGAAAATGGGTGATTGTTTATTTTTATCCCAAAGACAATACATCAGGTTGCACC
>DQSL01000133.1 GCA_015663235.1 Mariprofundaceae bacterium | reverse complement strand
TTCATTCAGCTTCAAGAAAAAATTAAACGTACAAATACGATTGCGCGGTAATTAGATATGACAGAAGAATTAACGCAAAAAACAGATGGTATCGTTACTGAATTTGCTGAATTGCAAACGCAGTTTGGTGATGCGATCATTGAAGTTTCACAAGGCTTGGATTGTCCCTTGGTTGTGGTGCAGGCGGCAAATATTGTTGAAGTTTGTCATGTTTTGAAGTCGCAGTTTGGCTTTGAAGAAATGATGGATTTGTGCGGCGTGGATATGTCAGAATATCCTGATTACCCGCAAGATGCACCGCGCTTTGAAGTGGTGTATCATTTATTGTCTATTCAACATAATAAACGTGTGCGTGTTAAAGCTAGGGTTGAAGATCGGGAAATGATTGATTCAGTTACCGAAGTTTGGGCAACGGCGAATTGGTATGAGCGTGAAGCATTTGATATGTATGGTATTGTTTTTAATCACCATCCTGATTTGCGCCGCATTTTAACAGATTATGGTTTTGAAGGTTTCCCTTTGCGCAAAGACTTTCCACTGGTGGGGCATGCTGAAATGTTTTTTGATGATGCGCAGTGGCGTTGTGTGTATAAACCAAACAAACTGGAAAACCGTGTTTTGATTCAAAAAACATGGCCGGGGGCTGACCGTGGCTGAGATTAAAAACTACACCTTAAACTTTGGACCACAACATCCATCGGCGCATGGCGTATTGCGCCTTGTGTTAGAGCTTGATGGCGAAGTAGTAGAGCGGGCAGACCCACATATTGGTTTGCTGCATCGCGGCACTGAGAAGTTGTTTGAATACAAAACATACCATCAGAATATCCCGTATTTTGACCGTTTTGATTATGTATCCATGATGGCAAATGAACATGCTTATGCTTTGGCAGTTGAAAAGTTACTTGGCATTGAAGCGCCTGAGCGTGCGCAATATATCCGTGTTATGTATGCCGAATTAACACGCATCTTAAACCACACGATGTGGCTGGGTGCAGCAGCATTGGATATTGGTGCGATGACCATGTTCTTGTTTTGTTTTAGAGAGCGCGAAGATATTTTTGATTTTTATGAAGAAGTGTCTGGTGCGCGTATGCACGCTGCATACTTTCGCCCAGGTGGTGTAGGGCGTGATTTGCCTGAAGGTTTATTGGAGAAAATCCAAACATTCACGGATGGTTTTATCGCATATGTTGATGAGTATGAAACATTGCTAACTGAAAATCGTATCTGGAAGCAGCGTACTGTTGATATTGGTGTGGTGGATAAGGAAGCTGCATTAGACTGGGGTTTTTCAGGGCCAATGATTCGTAGTTCGGGTGTGGCGTGGGATTTACGCAAGACCCAGCCGTATGAAGTGTATGACAAATTAGAGTTTGATATTCCAGTGTGTGATTCTGGTGATAGTTATGACCGCTATTTGGTGCGCGTTGAAGAAATGCGCCAGTCCAATCATATGATTCAGCAGTGTATTACATGGCTTAAAGCCAATGCTGGTGCAATAAAGGTGGACGACTATAAAATAACCAACCCACCACGCGCAACCATTAAGGATGATATGGAATCTTTGATTCATCACTTTAAATTCTTCGCCGAAGGTTATCATGTGCCTAAGGGTGAAGTGTATGCGGCAGTTGAACATCCCAAAGGTGAGTTTGGCGTATATATTGTATCCGATGGCTCGAATATGCCGTATCGGATGAAAGTTCGCGCACCTGGTTTTGCGCACTTGCAAGCTATGGATTATATGGCGCGAGGTCATATGTTGGCAGACGTTGTGACGATATTGGGTACGCAAGATATTGTGTTTGGCGAGGTGGATCGATGAGTTCTTCAAATCAGCCATGTTTTAGTGAAAAGCGTTTGGCAGAAATTGAAACGTTGGTGAAACGTTATCCTTCTGCGAAATCAGCTTTGATGCCAGTGTTGTATATGGCGCAAGAAGATTTTGGTTATTTAACGATGGAAACACAGCAAATGATTGCTGGTGTTTTGGGCTTGAAAATTATGGAAGTACGTGAAGTAGTCACGTTTTACACCATGTTTAAAGAACAGCCGCATGGTAAATATTTATTGGAAGTTTGTACCAACGCGAGCTGTATGCTCAATGGTGCTGATGAATTGTATGCGCAGATGAAGGAAACCTTGGGTATTGGCCCTGGCGAAATTACTGAAGATGGCTTATTTTCGATTGCAGAAGTTGAATGTGCTGGCGCATGTGCTGGCGCGCCTGTGGTGCAAGTGAATAATATGTATCATGAAAATGCAACGGCGGAATCTATGGGTGCTTTAATTACGCGTGTGCGGGCTGGGGAGGCGATTTAAGATGATTTCTTCTGATCCGACTCAAGTGACACGCATTTGTTTTGATAACATTGAAGTGGAAGACATGCATAAGTTGGAAGTTGCCAAAAAACATGGTGCATATGCGTTTTTACCCAATGTGTTGAAAGACTTTGATGCCGATAAAATTATTGATGAAGTAAAAACCTCAGGTTTGCGTGGACGCGGCGGTGCTGGATTTCCAACGGGGCTGAAATGGTCATTTGTGCCACGCAACACTGGCAAACCAACCTATTTATTATGCAATGCTGATGAAGGTGAGCCGGGTACATTCAAAGATAGAGATATTATGCGATTTGACCCGCATCTATTGATTGAAGGCATGATTATGTCTGGCTTTGCACTTGGTGTTAAAGATGCATATATTTATATTCGTGGCGAATTTTTGCATGAATACAATGTGATGTGTGCTGCCATTGATGAAGCTTATGCTGCAAACTTGCTTGGCGAAAACATTTTAGGCTCTGACTTTTCAATGAATTTGGTGATGCACCGAGGTGCGGGTGCATATATTTGCGGTGAAGAGACTGCACTCATTGAGTCATTAGAAGGCAAGGCTGGTCGCCCGCGCTTTAAGCCGCCTTTTCCTGCCGTTGAAGGGTTTTATGGTTGCCCAACTGTGGTGAACAATGTGGAAACGCTAGCAACTGTGCCTGCAATTTTAGAGTATGGTGGCGCATGGCACGCCGCTATTGGCAAGCCAAACAACACAGGCTGCAAAATCTTTTCAGTGTCTGGACATGTGAATAAACCAGGCAACTATGAAGTGCCAATGGGTACAACATTGCGAGACTTGATTGAAAATTATTGCGGTGGTTTGCAGCATGGTGATGTGCCGAAAGTTGTGATTCCAGGCGGTTCATCTACACCTTGGCTTTTGGGTGAGCATTATGATGTTCCCCTGACTTACGATGACATTATGAAAGCAGGTTCATTCCTCGGCTCTGGTGCGATTATCGTGATGGATGAAACTGCTGATTTGGTGGCTGTTACACGTCGTTTGGCTCATTTTTATGCGCATGAATCTTGTGGACAATGCACCCCATGCCGCGAAGGCACAGGTTGGGTTGAGCGCATTATGAACCGTTTGGATGCAGGGCAAGGCACGGAAGAAGACGTGAAAGTTTTGTTTGATGCCTCAACACATATGGCAGGGCGCACGATTTGTGCTTTGGCTGAAGGTGCTGCTGCGCCAACACTATCATTGCTTAAGTTCTTTCCAAAAGATGTACAAGCTAAGCTTGTGGAGAAATCATCATGACAGAATTGTTTATTAATGACGAAGAAGTCACTGTTCCAGCAGGCACAAGCATTTTAGAAGCCTGTCGCTCGAATGGTGTTGAAGTTCCTTATTTTTGTTATCACCCTGAATTGTCTGTTGCTGCCAACTGTCGCATGTGTTTGGTGGAAGTGGAAGGCTGGCCTAAGCCTGCGGCATCATGTTGCACACCTGTTGCAGAAGGTATGAAAGTAGTCACGGAAACCGAAGGTTTGGAAAAAGACCGCGCCATGATGATGGAATATTTGTTGATTAACCATCCTTTGGATTGCCCAGTGTGTGATCAAGGTGGTGCATGTAAACTACAAGATTACGCGGTTGACCATGGCATGGGTAAAGGGCGATATATCGAAGCCAAACGCATCCCAACAGACAAAGATTTAGGTCCATTTGTAAACACTTGTATGACCCGCTGCATCCATTGTACCCGTTGCGTTAGATTTGCGGATGAAGTTGCAGGAACTGGCGATATGGGGGTGCTAAATCGCGGCGACCATATGTTGATTGAAGGTGTGGTTGAAGATGCCTTGGAATCCGAATTATCAGGTAACTTGAGCGATATTTGCCCTGTTGGTGCATTGCTTGATAAACCCTCACATGATGTTTCACGCCCTTGGGAAATGACGCGACATAAAAGCACGTGTACGCAGTGTCCACAAGGCTGTGATATTGAAATTGAATCGCGCGATGATGAGGTGATGCGTGTTCGCCCAGCCCAAGATGGTGTTGAGCCTTGGATCTGTGACCGTGGACGTTTTGTTTATGATGCTTTCCGCTCAGATAACCGTTTGTTGCAACCCAAAGTTCGCCAAGGTAATGCGTTAAAAGAAACGACTTGGGATGATGCTATTGCAAAATCGGTTGAGCTTTTAAAAGATAAGCGGGTGGGCATTGTTTTTTCTCCTGACTGGAGTTTGGAGGGTTTGACTGCGATTCGTTTGCTGCATGATGTGGCATTTGAAGACTGCAAAGTTGCTTTTGAACTTCATCGAAGAGATACGCGGCCTTTTGCTTTTGAAGAAGGTTTGTCGATGTCGACCAAAGCCATTGAAAAAGCTGACCAAGTTGTTGTTTTAGGTTCTGATTTGCGCCAACGTTTGCCGATTTTGATGCAGCGTTTACGCAAACGTATTAACGGTGGTAAACCAGTAACACGTATTGGCTCTATGTATTATCGCACCAATACCATCATGGCGGCAGATGCGCTGATTCGTCCACGTGATTGGGCAGCAGTAATTGCCAGTGCCATGGTTCAACTTACAGAGTTGGGCAAGTTGGCTGCGGGTATGGATGCTTGGTTGGAAAATGTAGAAGCAAGGCATGATGCGGGCAAGTTACTAGCAGATGCTTTGATTTCAGATTCATGTGCGTTGCTTGTGGGTGAGGAAATTCGCTCGCATCAAGATGCAGCAGCCTTGATTCATGGTTTGGATTTATTGATGCGCGCAGCAGGACACGCGGAAGAAGGAAAAGATGGACGCAATTTGTTGCCAGAAGGTATGAATGCACAACTTCTTTCACCAATGTTTGGTGATTTACGCACCTCCGCAGGCGATTTGTTTGATGCGGCAAGCAAGGGCGAGCTGGATACCTTATTATTGATCGGTAGCGACCCTGTGGGTGATGGCTTATTTTCTAAGCAAGCTAAAGCAGCTTTGGAAAAAGTTGATTTGGTACAAGTGTCATCCATTTCTGGTGACATGGGGCAATTTGCGAATGTTCAGCTTCCTGCGTCTGCATACTCAGAGGTTGAAGGTACATTTGTAAACATGGAAGGTCGTGTTCGCATTGCCGATAATCCATTGCGTTCATTGGGTGAAGAGCGTCCGATGTGGAAAGTGATGATGCGTTTGACGCAAGCTTTAGGTTTTGAAGTGCCAGCAGTGAGTTTGGCAGAGATTCGCGAAAAAATATTAGAGCTTTCACCTGTTTTAACTGAGCTTGCTGATGCATGGTCGGGTAAAGATGTGCAAGCTATGTTTATTCCATCTGCGAGAAATCGCAAAGCGACAACATTACCAGTGACTGCATCGATGCAAGGTTTGGATATTGTGAGTCGTTATTCAATGTACCGTGAGGGCGCTTGGGCGAGGGCTTCAGATTTATTGAGTGAAGCTGGGCGAATTCATGCGATGGATGATGTGATTGTTCACCCTGATACCTTGGCAAACTTAAACTTGGAGCAAGGCAAGTTGGTTGTGGTTGCGGGTAGTGAAGAGGCTGAATATGAAGTCGGCTTGCGCACTGATGTTTCACCTGGTGTTATCTTTGTTTCTAAACGTGGCACTGCGGGCGACTTATCCAATGTGACAACTGCTGAGTTGAAGGGAGGTCAGTAATGAGTTCTGTTTATGACTTCATCGGAGGGCTGGTTGGGTTTGGTCTTCTTGAGGGAACAATTCAAGTGCTTATTTGGGCACTAGAAATTTTGGCAATTGCCGTGCCTGTTGCTCTGACTGTTGCTTACACAACGTATGCAGAGCGCAGAGTTATTGGCTGGATACAAGTGCGTCAGGGTTGCAACCGCGTTGGGCCTTATGGTTTGTTGCAGCCACTTGCTGATGGGCTGAAGTTGTTTATGAAAGAAACGATTATTCCAGCACGTGCTAATAAGTTTTTGTTTGTTGCTGCACCCGTGATGGCTTTAACACCAGCAATGCTCGCTTTTGCAGTGGTTCCATTTGGCGAAACCTCTTTGTTTGGCTTTTGGGATGAGCCTCATGTGATGGCAATTGCCAATCTTAATGTTGGTATTTTATACATCATGGCAATTTCTAGTTTGGCAATTTACGGTATTTTGATGGCGGGTTGGGCATCCAACTCCAAGTATGCGTTGATTGGTGCGATTCGTGCCACATCGCAAATGATTTCATATGAAATTGCCATGGGTTTCTCCATTGTTTGCGTGCTTATCTTGGCAGGAAGTTTGGGCTTGAGTGATATTGTTCATGCGCAAGATGGCGGCATTTTACATTGGTACTTTATTCCATTATTCCCCATGTTTATTGTATACTTTATTTCAGGTGCAGCCGAAACCAACCGCTCACCATTTGATTTGCCTGAGGGTGAAGCTGAGCTGGTAGCAGGCTTCTTTGTTGAGTATTCAGGCATGTGGTTTGCAATCTTTGCCTTGGCTGAATATGCAGCCATGATTTTGATTGCATTGATGACATCCATTCTATTTTTGGGCGGATGGCATCCACCGTTTGAATTTTTAAGCTTTATTCCAGGAACAGTTTGGTTACTGCTCAAAACTTCGATGCTTATCTTTGTCTTTATTTGGTTCCGTGCAACATTCCCACGCTACCGTTATGACCAAGTGATGCGTTTGGGTTGGAAAGTATTTTTACCATGGACATTGGCTTGGATAGCCGTGATTGGGCTCGCCACTTATGCAGAGCAAATCCATGAAAATTTAAGCTTTATCAGTGATGTGATTGGCTTTTACCAGCCGTGGAGATAAGACATGAATTTGATTAAACGTCATTTAAAAACATGGCTTTTGTGGGAGCTGGTCATGGGACTAGCTTTAACAGGGCGCTATCTATTTAAGAAGAAAATTACTGTGCAATACCCTGAAGAGCGGACACCATTATCACCACGTTTTCGCGGTCTTCATGCATTGCGCCGTTATGAGAATGGTGAAGAGCGTTGTATTGCTTGTAAGTTGTGCGAAGTGGCATGTCCTGCGTTGGCAATTACGATTGAATCAGAAGAGCGCGCGGATGGTTCTCGCCGCACAACGCGTTATGATATTGATATGACCAAATGTATTTTTTGTGGTTTTTGTGTGGAGGCGTGCCCTGTGGATGCAATTGTGGAAACCCAAGAGTTTGAATATGCCTCGGAAACACGCGAAGCATTGTATTATAATAAAGACATGTTGTTGGAAGTGGGTAAGCGTTACGAGCCTCAAATTGCGCGTAACCTAGCTTCTGATGCACGTTACCAATAAGGGTTCGGAGGCAAAATGATAGAAGCTGGATTCTTTTACTTATTTGGTGGGATGGCGATTCTTTCTGCACTGGGCGTTATTATTTCAGGTAACACCATGTATTCAGTGATGTGGTTAATTCTATGTTTCTTCAATGCATCAGGATTGTTCTTTTTGTTGGGTGCTGAATTCTTGGGTATTATTTTAATACTGATATATGTGGGTGCTGTGATGGTATTGTTCATGTTTGTCATCATGATGCTTGAGGTAAATAAAACCGCAAAACGCGAGGGATGGCTTCAATATCTTCCTGTTGGCGGCATGATTGCATTGATTTTGTTTATTGAACTGGTTGCTGCTGCAACGAGCGGTATTTTCACAACGGATAAAATGGCGATGATGTCGCATTATGGTGGCGAGGTGAACAACACCGTTGAGATTGGTAAAGTTTTATACACTGAACTCTTATTAGGTTTTGAAATCGCTGCAATTATTCTATTGGTTGCTCTGGTTGGCTCTATTGTGCTTACTTTACGTGAGCGTCAAGACGCGAAATACCAAAATATTTCTGAACAAGTGAAAGCGCGCAAGGAAGACCGTTTGCGCAAGGTGAGTATGTAATGATTCCATTATCTGATTTCTTGATTGTGGGTGCTGCTCTATTCAGCATCGGTATTGTGGGTTTGTTTTTGAATCGAAAGAATGTGATAACGATTCTTATGTGTATTGAACTAATGTTGCTAGCAGTGAACATTAATTTCGCCGCATTTTCACATTACTTGGGTGATTTGGATGGTCAAATTATGGTCTTTTTCGTGTTAACAGTGGCAGCTTCAGAAATTGCTGTTGGTCTTGCGATTTTGGTTGCCTATTATCGTCAACGCCGTTCAATCGCGGTTGAAGACATCAACACGCTACAAGGTTAAGGGGAGATTATTGTGACAGATGCGACTACATTGACGTTGAGCACAACGCAATTATTAGCCATACCATTGCTACCACTTGGTGGGGCATTGATTGCGGGTTTGTTTGGTTGGCTGATTGGGGATAAATTAAGCCATTGGATTACATCAGGTTGTGTGACTATTGCCGCCTTGCTTTCCATTGATATATTTTTCCAAGTCATTGATGGTGCAGAGTTTTATGGTAATTTTTGGACATGGATTGCCTCGGGAAACTTGGTGGTCAATATTGGTATGATGATTGACCCATTGACCACCATTATGATGGTCACAGTCACTGTGGTCTCGGCTTGTGTACACATTTACACCATTGGTTATATGCACGGCGATCCTGGTTATGCGCGTTTCTTCTCTTATATTTCCGCATTTACCTTCTCTATGCTCGTGCTGGTGATGGGCAATAGCTTTTTCACCTTATTCTTCGGCTGGGAAGCTGTGGGTTTATTCTCTTATTTATTGATTGGTTTTTGGTTCAAACGTGACACTGCTAATGTGGCGGCAATGAAAGCATTTATTGTCAATCGTGTGGGTGACTTTGGTTTTGCAGTTGGTATTTTAGCTGTTTGGTATTATTTCGGCACTGTTGATTACCGTGAAGTATTTGCGATGGTTCCAGGGCTTGTTGCTTCAATGTCGAGCATGTCACTCCTAGGCTGGGAAGTGGATACGATTACATTTATTTGTTTGGCACTGTTTGTCGGTGCGATGGGTAAATCGGGTCAAGTTCCTTTGCATGTATGGCTTCCCGACTCCATGGAAGGTCCAACGCCAATTTCAGCATTGATTCACGCTGCAACCATGGTGACGGCTGGTGTGTTTATGGTGGCGCGTTTGTCACCCATGTTTGAGTTTTCAGAAGTCGCCTTAGCTGCCGTAATTATTGTGGGCGCAGTGACTGCGTTTATGTGTGCCACCATTGGTTTGGTGCAAAATGATATTAAACGTGTAATTGCATATTCAACCTGTTCGCAGCTTGGTTATATGTTTGTGGCTTGCGGAATTTCGGCGTATTCGGCAGGTATTTTCCACCTGATGACCCACGCCTACTTCAAAGCGTTGTTATTCTTAGCCGCAGGTTCTGTCATTCATGCAGTGATGCATAACCAAGATATACGCAAAATGGGTCAGCTAAGGAAGTATATGCCCATCACATATATCACCATGCTGCTTGCTGGTTTGGCGCTGGCTGGTATTCCACCTTTTGGTGGCTTCTATTCCAAAGACCTTATCATTGAAGCGGCGTATGCTCGTGATATGGGCTGGGTGAGCGAGTTGGCATATTATGCGTTGATGTCGGGCGTGGTGATGACTGCATTCTACACGTTCCGTATGTTCTTCTTAACCTTCCACAACTCCGACCGCGTACCTGCTGAAATCAAAGTACAGCTGCACGAATCTCCGAAAGTGATTACTGTACCGTTGATGATTTTGGCTGTGGGCGCTGTAGGCGCTGGTATGTGGGGCTATTACATACTGGATGTCGCCAATGCAGACATCATTGCGGGTTATTTCAGGGATTCGTTGTTTGTGATGGATTCACACAATGCTATTTTAAAACTCGAACTTCTTGAACAAGACCACACACAGTCGCATTTTTGGTTAGAATATGGTGCGCTTATTCTTGCGTTGTCTGGTATCGCGCTTGCCTTCTTGATGTATTTCAAAGAAAGCAAAATGCCTGCAAAAATTGCAGCGATGTTTCCAGGCATTTACACCTTCTTACTTAACAAATGGTATTGGGATGAGTTTTATGATGCGACTATTGTTAAACCAACACGTGCGCTGGGTAACTTCTTTTGGCAAAAAGGTGATTTGGGCATGATTGATAAAGGTTTAATTCATGGTGGCATTATTGGCACAGTGAAAAACGGCGCATCTTTATTGCGTAATATTCAGAGTGGACTGGTATATCATTATGCCTACGCCATGGTTATCGGTGTGTTTGGTTTACTAACATACTTGATGCTAAACGCGTAAGGGGAGCAGCTTAAACATGGATTTGCATAACGTACTTGATTTTCCAATCCTTTCTTTGGCTATCTTTTTGCCAACGTTTGGTGCGCTATTTATTTGGTTATTTATTAAAGATGAAGATGCCATTCGCTGGGCTGCATTGGCGACTTCGGTGGCAACCTTTATTGTTACACTGCCATTAATCTTTAAGTTTGATACCACCACCTCACACATGCAGTTTGAGGAGTTCCATCAGTGGATTCCAGCATTTAATATCAACTATCAGTTGGGTATTGATGGCATTTCTATGCCGTTCATTATTCTTACAAGTTTGCTGATTATTATTTGTATTGTTTCGGCTTGGAAGTGTATTCAAACACGTATTAAGGAATATATGATTTCATTCCTTATCCTTGAAACGACATTGATTGGTGTGTTTTCATCGTTGGATGCCATTTTGTTTTACTTCTTCTGGGAAGCATTATTGATTCCTATGTATTTGATGATTGGTATTTGGGGTGGCAAGAATCGTGTTTATGCCACGCTGAAATTCTTCTTATATACCCTTGCGGGCTCGGTGTTGATGTTGATTGCCTTGCTTGCCATGTATTTCAAAGCAGGCGAAACATTTAGCATGTTGGCATTCATGGATTTCCCCTTTGATTTCCAATGGCAATTCTGGATTTTCTTAGCATTCTTTATTGCTTTTGCTGTGAAAGTACCGATGTGGCCCGTGCATACTTGGCTACCAGATGCGCATACTGAAGCACCAACTGCAGGCTCAGTTATCCTAGCTGGTGTATTGTTGAAAATGGGCGCGTATGGTTATCTTCGTTTCTCCTTGCCCATGTTGCCCGATGCATCCCAATATTTCGCACCGATGATGATTGGCTTAAGCCTTGTGGCGATTGTCTATATCTCGCTGGTTGCCATGATGCAACGCGACATGAAGCGACTGATTGCGTATTCATCCATTGCCCACATGGGTTTTGTTACACTGGGTACATTCGTGTTTACAGTCCAAGGGTTGGAAGGTGCGGTAGTCAACATGATTTCGCATGGTTTTGTGGCGGCAGCACTGTTCTTATGTGTTGGCGTGATGTATGACCGACTGCATACGCGAGAAATTTCAGATTATGGTGGCGTGGTCAATGTGATGCCCGTGTTTGCTGCGATTATGCTGTTTTTCTCAATGGCAAATGTTGCCCTGCCAGGCACGTCAGCATTTATTGGTGAAATTATGGTGCTGCTTGGCACATTTGCAACCGATGTCGACACACTGCCAGTCTCCGCCAAATGGATTGCCATTGCCGCAACCATCAGTGTTGTATTGTCAGCATGTTATACCTTGTGGATGTACAAACGTGTTGTGATGGGTGATTTGATTAAAGATACGGTTCGCTCAATGTCTGATGTTTCCAAGCGTGAGTTTATGATGTTTGTCCCGCTTATTTTATTAACGCTGTGGGTGGGTTTCTATCCCATGCCAGTGCTTGATGTATTGCACGCCACGGTTGAAAATCTGGTAGAGCAATCAACAACGAGCAAACTCGATGCTGCTGCAGCATTATTATTAGAACATGTTCCAGCGGTTCACGCTGGTACACATTGAGGTTAAACGCATATGTCTGAAGTAGTTTTCCCCTTCCCATTCCCAGAACACTTGGACTTAATCCTGCCAGAAATTATTATGGCAGTAATGGGTATGGTCGTGCTTATGATGAGTGTCTTCATTTCCAAAGGTCGCCAGCATATTGTAGCTTGGACATCCATTGCTACATGTATAGCAGTTATTTTCTCCGTTATTAGTGTCTCTGGGCAAGATGCAAGTATGACCTTTTATGGTTATTTTGAACTTGATGCATTTGCGACCTATGCAAAAATTCTTATACTCGTAGCAACAGTGTTCGCAATGCTCCTATCCTTAAACTATATTAAGGATGTTGAGAATGTTGGTGAGTATTATACCATGATGTTGTTCGCTGTGCTTGGTATGATGTTGATGGTCTCAGCCACCAACTTTGTGATTATGTACCTTGGTCTTGAGCTGATGGCATTGTGTATTTATGTACTTGTAGCATACCAACGTGATGTGCTTCGCTCCACAGAAGCAGCGCTGAAATATTTCATTCTTGGTGCGCTGTCTTCGTGTATGTTGCTCTACGGTATTTCATTCCTATACGGCAGCACCAGCAGCTTTATGTATGTAGAAATGGGCGAAATCATTGCAGCAAGTGGTGATGATGCTCGCCTTGCAGTGCTTACAGGTATGATGTTTGTGCTGGCAGGTCTTGCCTTTAAAGTTTCGGTTGCGCCATTCCATATGTGGACACCAGATGCCTACGAAGGCGCGCCAACACCAATAACAGCATTCATGTCTGTTGCGCCAAAAGTTGCAGGGTTGATTGTATTTATGCGGGTGCTGACTGACGTGTTGCCTGGCTTGCAAGAAGAATACACTGGTATGCTTATATTCTTTGCAGTGTTATCTATGGCAGTGGGTAATATTGCAGCGATTGCGCAGCGGAATATTAAGCGTATGTTAGCTTACTCAACCATTGGTCATATCGGTTTTATCCTGTTGGGCATGATTGCAGGCACAAGTGCTGGTTACGCTGGTATTTTGGTTTACATGACGATTTATTTGTTCATGACCATGGGCGTGTTTGGTATTATTATCATGATGCGTAGGGATAATATTCAGGGCGAACTTTTGGATGACTTTGCGGGGCTGGCTAAGGTGCGTCCAGGTTATGCTTTAGCGATGGGTTTATTGATGTTTTCCATGGCAGGCATCCCATTCTTGGGTGGCTTCTGGGCAAAATATGTGGTGTTTATCGCGGTGATTGAGCAAGGGCATATCATTTTAGCAACCTTGGGTGTGTTGTTCTCAGCGATTGGTGCGTTTTATTATATCCGTATCATCAAATACATGTATTTTGATGAAGAACGTGTTTCATTTAACTTCGCAAAAGGTATCCCTATCCAAGCCACAGTGGTTCTTTCAACGGTTATTATTGTTGCTGTGGGGCTTTACCCTGAGCCTATTATGGAAGTTTGTCGCACTGCGGTGATTGGCTTACTTTAACGCTTATTGTTTATCATTTTAACCCAGCGGTGCTTTGCATCTGCTGGGTTTTTTTATGGGGAGTAAAGGTGAAGAAAATATGAAGTTAAACATCATCTTATTGCTGGGTTATTGTGGATTTATTTTTATGCTTTCGCATCAACCTTCGCTACCCGCACCGATGTTATTCTTACACCAAGACAAGCTCATTCATGCCACCGCTTACGCCATAATGGCTTTATTGGCATGGCGCGTTTTTTTAAACACGAATCAGTCAAGGTATATGGTGGCACTTATATCCATCCTCTTTTGCAGTTTATACGGCGTTTCGGATGAGTTTCACCAATCCTTTATTGATGGGCGTGATGCGGATGTGTGGGATTGGCTTGCCGACACGATTGGTGCATCATTGATGGTGTTTGTTTTAATGTGGTTTCCAAAACTACAATCACAGGTTAAAAAGCGAGTATGATTCTTCAAGATATAAGCGGGATGGACACCAATAGCAGCGCTATGGTGGCACCATAAGCTTGGAGATGAGACTAGCGACAAGGAGAGAGTGCTATGATTGCAGGTGTGGATGAAGTCGGCAGAGGCCCACTGGCTGGTCCAGTTGTGTCAGCAGCCGTCATCTTGTCTCCTGATGACTCCATGATGGGGGAATATCGAGATTCCAAACGCGTATCCGAGAAAAAACGCATTAAGATTTATCATCATATCCGCAAACATGCGGTGAGCTTTGCCGTTGCTGCTGCGAGTTTGGAAGACATTGAACAGCTCAACATTCTACACGCCACCATGGCTGCCATGACCAAGGCCGTGTTAAAACTAGATGTGTCGCCGTCTTCTGTGATTGTGGATGGCAATCGTGTGCCTGAAAACATGCCAGTGCCAACCACAGCCGTGATTGGTGGTGATGATAGTGTGCAACAAATTGCCGCCGCATCCATCCTTGCCAAAGTTGTGCGGGATAGGTTGATGCGAGCGTATGACTTTCAATATCCCCAATACCAATTCGGCAAACACAAAGGTTACGGCACCAAACTACACATGGATGCACTCAAACAATATGGCATTTGCCCGATTCATCGCAAAACCTTTGCGCC
>DQSL01000002.1 GCA_015663235.1 Mariprofundaceae bacterium | reverse complement strand
TGGTGGGGCAGCTGTTACGTATGCAACCAGTGCTGGTGCATTTAATGAAACGGTTACAACTGTGCTTTCATCAAACGTTACGTTGTTGAAAGAAGTTCGTAATGTTACGCAAGGTGGTGTGTTTGGTGCATCTGCAACGGCGCAATCGGGTGATACACTTGAGTATCGTTTGACAGCAACAGTTGTTGTTGGCGCAAGCTCGTCTGCTTCATTGATTACAGATGAAGTGCCTGTGTTTACGACTTATGTAGCAGGTACAACGCAATTGAATGGTGGTGTTGTTGCTGATGGTCCATTAACGACATTGCCAACGACTGCTGCTAACGGTGGTTTATCTGTGAATAGTACTGGCGCTGGCGCGGGTCAAATTAACTTAGGTTCGCCTGCTGTTGTGTTGTTCCAAGTAACAGTCGATTAATAGGTAACTATTTAAATGATGCAAAATATTCGCCGCTTCGGCATGGGTTTGACTCAGCGTTTTAATAACGCTGGGTTGACCCGTGCTGTTCGTCGTGTTGCAGCAGCAGGTCTATTCCTGTTGTTCAGCGCGACAGCGGCGAATGCTGCTTTCATTCCGCCTCAAGTGATTACAAGTTCGTTTGACTTTACAGCGGCTGGTATTCCAGTTGTTACATCTAATGACACAACAGTTACACCCTATGTTTCAATTGCCCGCACGCCTGCAGTGATTACATTTCTGCATTTCAATAGCGTGACCAATCAATATACACCTGCGGATGTTTATCATGCAGGGAATACAATTTATGTTCAGGTTGCCGATGGCGACCAAAATACGGACCCTTATTCCGTACAAACAGTTACCATTACCCTTACAGATAGTGTGAGTGGTGATACAGAAACATTAACACTTACCGAAACAGGTCCAAACACTGGAGAATTTAGAGGAAGCGTTGCTTCAACACGCAGCACCACAGCAACGCCAAACAACAATGTGATTTCACTCAGTGTGAATACACTTATTGAGGCAACTTACACCGACCCGCTGGATGCGATTACGACTATTGCCGCCGCTGCACTGGTGGATCCCTTTGGTATTTTCTTTGACTCGGTAACGGGCGCACCTATTGATGGCGTAACAGTTACAATGATTAATTCGGCAACGGGTTTGCCAGCGCAAGTGTTTGGAGATGATGGCGTGAGTGTATATCCATCTACATTGGTTTCAGGTGGTTCGGCAACAGATGCTTCGGGTTCAACATATAACTTTGCACCTGGGCGTTACCGTTTCCCACTGATGGCACTTGGAACATATCATCTGCAAATAACACCGCCTGCAGGATATAGCTTCCCATCACAAGTCGCTGATGTTGCACTTCAAGCATTACCAACAGCAGCTTTAGAAAGTGGTGGTCAGTATGCATTGCTTCCAGCTTCGCGTGGAGCAAACTTTAATATTGTTCCTGGGGCTCCGATTAAGATAGATATTCCTTTGGATGCCAAAGGTGTGAATTTGTTTGTGCAAAAAACGACGGCAACACCAACTGCAGCCATTGGAGACCGCGTGAACTATCAAATTAGTGTTGAAAATGTGCACCCTGTTGCCACTTCAAGTACGACAACTATCAGTGATGTATTGCCATTGGGCTTTCGCTATCAAGCAGGCTCTACAATGCTTGCTGGCGTTGCTGTGGCAGACCCAACGGTTGCTGCCAATGGGCGTGACTTAACATTTAGTATTGGCACGGTAGCACCGCTGTCTGCTGTGAAACTAAATTATACGGTTGTTGTTGGTGCGAATGCGAAGCTTGGTGAATCTACAAATATTGCCTTTGCCGCAGGTACATTGGGTGGCATTGTGGTGCAATCCAATGTTTCAAAAGCAACAGTGACTGTTCGCGAAGATTTGATTCGCAGCAAAGGTTATATTGCTGGCGTTGTGTTTGTTGATGATAACATGAACGAATTGCACGATGAAGATGAGCTTGGTGTGCAAGGTATTCGTATCTTCATGGAAGATGGACGCAATACAGTGACGGATAAAGATGGTCGCTACCACTTTGATGGCTTAAAACTTGGCACACATATTGTGCAAATGGATAACATTACCATTCATGAGCGTTATCAAGCATTAGGACTGACACAAACTCGCTTCTCAGACAATGATTATTCGCAATTTGCCGAAGTGAATGCAGGTGGGCTTGTTCGTGCCAATTTCCGCTTGGTGGAACGCGCACCTGCTAAAATGCCTGTGACGGTTGTTCATGCTTTGAGTGAAGAAGCAGGTTTGGTTTGGGCAGATGTTGATGTTAAACGTGGTGATAACGTTAAACTATTCAGCTTGGATGGTTTCTATATGTTACCTAAAGGCTGGGCATATGTTCAAGGTACGGCTTCTGTTGATGGAAATATGGTTGAGCCTGAAGTAACGCCTGCTGGTCTTACATGGTCATTAAACCCTGACCAAGATGTTCAACACATCCGTTTAGCCATGAAAGGTGATGGAGAAAGTGGGCTGAAACAAGCGGTTGCTTACGCACGTTTCTCATCACCAGGTACTGAGAAAGGTCGCACAGGTTTAGCCAAACTTAAAATTAAAGATACTTTGATTGAGCTTCGTGATCAGTATTCATTTGCTTTGAATGTTCGCTTTAAAAATCGTAAAGCAACGCTGCCACAAGCTGAGTTGAATAAGTTGGAATCATTGATGCAAACATTGGACGGTCTTGTGATTCGTGAACTGGTTGTTGAAGGGCATACCAATAACATTCGTATTGCACCCAACCATAGAGATGAATTTGCCAATAATATGGTGCTATCACAAGCACGTGCAGATTTTATTGCTAACTACTTTAAAGAAAAATTAGAGCTTCAAGATGAGATTGTTTCAGCAGTTGGTTTTGGTAAAACACAACCGATTTATGATAACAACACTGCCAAAGGTCGCCAGTTAAACCGTCGCGTTATCCTGAGAATTCGCGCTGATAAAGTGACCCATGATTATGGATTTGAACTACAAGACAGGCTCGCCGATGCTTATGGTGAAGCACATGATTCTTGGGACTTTGAAGAAAGTGTAGCGCAAGAAAAAGAAGCAGTGAAAGAGAAGGGGATTATATCACCATCTGCTGACATGAGTTTGCCACATGCGACAAATGCAGTTCGTCTTGTCTTGGACTCTAGGCTTAAAGCTGAGTTACTTCTAGATGGTAAAGTAATCCCTAAAGAGCGCATTGGTTTTAAATTTGAAGACCCTGATACAGGCTTGACAACCTATACATATATCGGTGTCGATTTCGGCAAAACAGGTAAACACACTTTGCAACTTAGAGGTTTGGATCCTTTTGGTAATGCACGTTATGATGAAAGTATTACTGTGGTGCGTACAGGTGCAATCGCACGTATTAAGTTGGTAGAAACTGCAAACAATGTTGCTGATGGTAAAACACCAGTACGCTTCAAACTTGAAGTGAGTGATAATCGTGGTGTTGTGATTAATGGTTCGCTTGAATTACAACAACTCGGTGGAGACCTTCTCGCAACGCAAGTGTCTGAAGTTCCTGTTATCGCTAGAGAAGCATCACAACAAGTGTATGTGAGCAGTGATGGTTGGGTAGAAATGGCACCAGTGAGCAGCAGTGGTTCTCGTCGTATTGTGCTTGGTTATGGTGCTGTTCAGGAAACGATTGAGTTGTATATCAAACCAGAAGCACGTGACTGGATTTTGGTTGGTTTCGCAGAAGGTACGATTGGTTACAATCAACTTTCAGGTGCTGCTCAACCAGTAACCAAAGCTGAAGAGGGCGACAAGTTCTATAAGGATGGTCGGGTTGCCTTTTATGCCAAAGGTCAAATTCCGGGTGACTTCTTATTAACCATGTCTTATGACACCCAGCAGAAGTCAGCATCGGAACAAAACAGCCGCTTTGGGGATATTGATCCGAACTCTATGTATACGATATATGGTGATACAACGCAGCAACAGTTTGATGGTACAAGTAGTAAAAAACTATATATCAAAATAGAACGTGACCGTTTTTATGCACTATTTGGTGATTACAACACTGGGCTTTCAACCACTGAATTGACGCGTTATTCCCGCACATTTACAGGTGTGAAAGCCGAATTGCATGAAGATACACTTGGCTTTTCGGCTTTTGCCACGCAAACGAGTTTGACATCAGTGAAGGATGATATTCGCGGTAATGGTACAAGTGGTTTGTATCGTTTGAGCCGTCAAAACATCGTTACCAACTCTGAAACCATTCGCGTTGAAACAGTGGATAGGTTTAAAAGCGAAGTGATTTTAGAGTCGATTCAATTAACGCGCCATGTTGATTATGATATTGATTATGTAACGGGTACAGTTTGGTTTAAACAGCCTATTTTAAGTAAAGATGCTGATTTAAATCCAATCATTATTCGTGTTGAATATGAGTCGGATGACAAAACTGATCAATTCACTGTGGCTGGTGGTCGTGTTTATATCAAACCAACATCGGACATGGAAATTGGCGGCACATTTATTTCTGAAGGACATTTAGGCGGAAGCAACACTTTAAGTGGTGTGGATGCAAAAGTTCAAATCACAGATAAAGTAGAAGTTCGTGCTGAAGCAGCAAGTAGCACCAATAACGGTATTGTTGGGCAAGCTTGGAAAGTGGAAGCTCGCTTGGCAGGTGAAACATTAAGTGGTACAGCTTATGCAAGAAGCCAAGATGATAACTTTGGTTTGGGTCAACAGCTTGGTAGTGAAAACTCAACGTTGAAAGTAGGCGCGGATGCGCAATACCGCTTGAATGATGATGCGAGTGTGAACGCGGAATGGTTCCGTCAAGAAGTGACCAACACGGGTGCAACGCGTGATATGGCAAGCTTGCAATACAGACAGCAAATTGAAGAAGGTTTGGACGTACGTGGCGGTGTTCGTGTTAACCGTGATGTGGATGGTACGGGTCGTTCCACAGGTTCAACATTGGGTAGCATTGGCGCAAGCAAAGAAATCAATAGTCGCTTGAAAATACGCGCTGACCATGAAGAAGCATTGGCGACTGAGAATGGCATTGATTTCCCAAGCCGGTCAACGATTGGCGCAGACTATCGTGTGACTGCGACAACAACTTTGAGCGCAACCCAAGAGTGGACAAGGGGTAATCAACAAGATACTTCGTCTACACGTATTGGTGTGCGCACGCAGCCTTGGAATGGTGCGCAAATGTCGACAAACTATGAGCAGCAACTTAGTGAAAATGGTAAGCGAAGCTTTGCCAATGCTGGTTTGTTGCAAACATGGAAAATTGATGAAGCATTATCATTCAGTGCGAGCATGGATAGAACAAAAGTGCTAACTACAACTGCACCAACACCGCTTAATCTAAATGCACCTGTGGTCACGGGTGGTGAGTCGTTCACTGCGTATTCAATTGGTTCAAGTTATGCGCCTGGCTCTTGGATTTGGACGAATCGTTTGGAATGGCGTAATAGCAACTTAAGCACACACCGTGGTGCAACTTTGGGCTTACAAGGGCATGTTCATGAAAACTTGCCTGTGCAGTTAACATTGCGTTGGCAGCAAGATATGTTGGCATCTAATGCGATGACACTTGTATCTGATGCTTCGCTTCGTGCTGCGTGGCGACCTTCGTATGACCAACTTATTTTATTGAATCGTTTCGATATTCGCCGCAATGAACAAACAGGAACGGGTACAGATACCAAAAGCTTGCGCTACATCAATAACATGACTGCCAATTGGCAAACATATGATGCTTGGCAGCTTAGGTTTAACCATGGTATCAAGCTTTCTGATGAAAGCATTGGTACAAGCTCATGGTCTGGGTTAACGGATTTATTTGGTATGCAGCTTATTTATGATTTCACTGACCATTGGGACTTTACTATTCAGGCTTCCGCTTTGCGTGTTCGCCACTTAAACAACTATCAACCCAATGCAGGACTAGCTGTTGGTTATAATATGTTTGATAACTTCTGGTTGAGCTTGGGTTATAACTTTGTTGGTTATTATGACCAAGACTTCACAGGCGCAGAGTATGCAAGAAAAGGAATATATATGCGCTTCCGCTTCAAGTATGACCAAAATACGCTTGAGGAATGGCTGAAATAAGCTTAGTCTGTGTTAAAATGACGTATGGGTGAATGGCATGGCTAAAATTAATGATGATGGTTTTTTAGAGCTTTCAGGTGTAAACAACAAGGTGTTTCAGGATGTGCTGAACGCTGAGAAGTTTTCTATTCTATCTGAATTAAGCCCTCTAAGTCTGCGTGTTTTGAACCAAGCTTCTCATGTTTTGCAAGTTGCCCAAGGTGTGGAAATGATGCATGCTGGGGATACACCGCATGATTTGTATTTTATCAACAAGGGTTCAGTTTCAATAGGAAAAAGAACGGATGGGGACATGAAGGTTGTCGCCAAACTTATTGCAGGTAACTTTTATGGTGAGTATGGTGCATTACGCGGTAAAACGCGGTTTGCTTCTGTGTACACGGCCGAGCCATCGGAAATTATTCGAATAGACTTAAATGCTGTAAAACAGGTATTTGATGCGGATGCCAACTTCAAGGCACGTGTGTATGAAGTGATGCATGAGCGCATGTTAAATAGTTTTTTGTTCAGTCATCTTGTGTTCAGAAAAATAACAGCAGACGCACGTAATATATTAGCCAAAGACCTGAAGGTAGTTGAGTTAGAGCGCGATGAAATGTTA
This sequence comes from Mariprofundaceae bacterium, assembly GCA_015663235.1. Classification (GTDB taxonomy): domain Bacteria; phylum Pseudomonadota; class Zetaproteobacteria; order Mariprofundales; family Mariprofundaceae; genus Ghiorsea. Next base: position 5,204 of record DQSL01000002.1, on the reverse strand, counting down.
TTTCGTGAGGGTGATATTGCGGATAAATATTACATGATTTTATCGGGTGAAGCTGAAATAACAGTCACTTTAAATGAAGTGTCCACGGTTGTGGAAGTGCGTAGAGAGAATGGTGTTCTTGGAGAGGTTCGTGCGCAGAAAGGAGAAGTATATGCTTACGGTGTATACGCCGCAAACAGTTTAGATTTAATTGTTTTGGATAAACAATCCATGCAAAGCATTAAAAAGGTATATCCCGATGCTTTGGCACTTTTAAATCAAGTAATGAATCACTCTGCTAAAAAAACAGCGCTTATTTTACAAAACACATTTGAGAAAAATAAGTCTTAACGCTTGCTAATTTGGTGGGAAGATAACACAGCTTCTATCATGTTATTCCAAACTTTAATGTGCTCAACTGAAGGTTTTATCATGGGTTGGTTTAAATGTCCAAACAGGCTTTTTCTACAACCTGCGACAAGTTTTATACCCCTATTTTGAGCACAATCCAAACACAAAAGATGGGCTTGATACCATGCCATACTTTCTGAAAAATCAATTTTTTCCGAGCAATGCCAACAGTGCTCAAAATCACCAACCCAGCCACCCTGTTCTAACATGCCCCATATTGCAGCGGTTAGACCAGATGTTTCATCGCGCTCGGCTAAAGTTTTAAAAGCGTGCTGTAGTTCATCGAAGCCCTGTTCAACCCCATCTGGGAATAGGCTAGATGCTCTTGCTATTAAGCTTTGCCCTGCAAGCATAAGTTTTTCAGGAAGTAGGGGGTTTAATCGTTGCACCTCGAGTAATGTTCCCATACTGCCTGTTCGTGGTTCTTTCCAACGAATTTGTAGTTGATACATGGGCATGAGGCTTGCACGGAATAGGTTTTTGGCGCGTCTTGCACCACGCGACATGAGGCTGATGCGCCCATGATGTTGCGTGAAACAATGTAAAATTAAAGATGAGTCGCTATACGGAATAGCGCGCAATAATAAAGCGTTATCCCGTTGCTCAGCCACAGATTTTAAAGTCCTAAGTCTTGAAGAATACTAGGTTTATTAAACCAATCTTTCTGCACTTTGACCCAGAGTTTTAGATTGACCTTGCAACCCAATAGCTCTTCCAAACCTTCACGGGTCTTGATGCCGATATGTTTCATCAATTCACCGCGTTTACCAATCAGCATGGGTTTATGGCGTTCTGTCGCCACCAAAATGACGGCTGTAATTTCAATTTTATTACCCAAGCCTTCAAACGCTTCAATCTCCACAGCGGTTTGAAAGGGAATCTCCTGATACATGGATAAAAACACTTGTTCACGCACATATTCTGCTGCCATTTGCCGCTGGCTTTGGTCGGTAAACCATTCAGGGTCATACATGGGCTGACGCTTGGGCAAATATTTGCTGATTTCTTTCACCAGCGATTCAACTTGTGAACCTTTTTTCGCAGAAATCGGCACATACGCCACAGCATCTGGGTCAAGCTTTTGAACCTGTTGTAACCTTGGCAATAAACGGTCCTTATTGGACTGATCAATTTTATTAATCACATGAATACGCGGCTGGGCGAGGCGACCATCAGCGAATCGTTCAATCAATGCCATGCTGCCTCTGTCCAAGGGTTTGCTGCCATCTTGCATGATGCACAACACATCCGCTTCCTCGGCTGCGGCATAAGCCACTTTCACCATGTTGCGATTCAATTGTTTTGAACCTTTATGAATACCTGGTGTGTCCACAAAGACCATTTGCTGGTTTTCATCGCTGTGAATACCTAAAATTCTATGGCGTGTGGTTTGTGGTTTGGGTGTAACAATGGCGACTTTAGTGCCAATGATTTTGTTCATTAATGTTGATTTCCCAACATTGGGGCGACCTAAGAGTGCAACAGAGCCACAGCGGTAGTTTTCATTGTCGGTATCAAATGTTTGCACATTATTAATCATATCTTCCAAAGATTTACTCATGGTCGCTTACTCCGCCATCTTTGTGCATGCCCATCAGTTTGGCGGCAATGAAATCATCAATGTCACCATCCAAAAAGTTTTGTGTATTGCTGGTTTCCATGCCTGTGCGCAAGTCTTTGATGCGTGAAGCATCCAGCACATACGAGCGAATTTGATGTCCCCAGCCAATATCCGATTTGGTATCTTCCAAGCCTTGTTTTTCAGCTTGTTGTTTTTCAATTTCAAGCTCATAAAGCCTTGCTTTCAGCATTTTCCAACAGTGGTCACGGTTTTTATGTTGTGATCTATCACTTTGACATTGAACCACCACACCCGATGGTTCATGTGTCATGCGTACAGCGGAATCTGTTTTGTTGATATGTTGCCCACCAGAACCTGAAGCACGATAGGTATCAATGCGCACATCGGAAGGGTTGATTTCAATATCAATGTCTCTGTCAATATCAGGGAAGGCGAACACAGAGGCAAATGAAGTATGGCGGCGATTACCCGAATCAAAGGGAGATTTGCGAACAAGCCTATGCACACCAATTTCAGCTTTGAGGAAACCATAAGCATACTCGCCTTTGATAGACACCGTTGCCGATTTGATGCCAGCTTCTTCACCAGCCGTGCATTCAATAAGTTCTGTCTTAAATCCTTTGCGCTCTGCCCAACGTAAATACATGCGCAATAATATCTCCGCCCAATCTTGAGCTTCTGTGCCGCCTGAACCTGAGTTGATGTCCAAGAATGCTGATTCAGCATCGGTTTCACCACCCAACATCAGTGCTAGTTCAAAGGCTTCAATGTCTTTTTGTACTTTATCAATTTCGCTTACAGCTTCGAGCTTGGAATCTTGGTCGCTTTCTTCCATACCCATTTCAAACAACATGGATGCATCTTCGAGTGTGCTGAATGTTTTGTTGAAACCATTAATAGTGCGCTCTAAAGCTGTTTTTTCCTGCATGATTTTTTGCGCTTCGTCAGGATTGTCCCATAATGTTGGGTCTTCGGTGCGTGCGTCTAATTCTTTGAGCTTTTCAACCTTGTTTTCAAGGTCAAAGTGACCTCCGCAGCGCATCTAATCTGCTGCTATAATCTTCGGCGCGGGTTCTAAAACCCGAAATTAAATCTTCAACGCTCATCTGTTACTCCAAAATCAATAGGTCAGCAAAGCTACTGTGCTATCGTTTGAAAGCAATATATGGCGATAGTATTCTAGGGAATGACGTGTAAAAGGAGTGGTTGAATACCACGATTGGCGTGGTGTGATGCAAAAAAAGACCAACACATCGCTGGGTGAAATCAATTCGAGAGATGTGTTGGCCTGTTCTTTTTAGTGATGTGACTTCATCATAAGTTTTAGCATTTTATAATTAATCACTAAGAAACGAATGCCCTGCCATATCAGTGATGTTCGCATGTAGCGCGTCCAACCTGTTGGTGCTGGTGGGTAATAAGCTTGTTGATATGGTTCTTTATTGGTTACTCTTTTAGTCATGTTATTCTCCTGCGAATATTTTATTTTATAAACTTAGTCGGGTAGAATAGACCAGCCTGGTTTCATCTTAGCTTGATAAATAAAGGTGTGGTGGAGTAAGGATTTCATCCAATGCCCAGCTAAACCGACTTCGCCTGTGGTGAGTTCCATATCACGCCCGTGTTCAGGGTATTTTTCAAAATCAGGCACAACAGGGTAAACCGTCATGGTTGCGGCACCTCCGCTAAACATGCTTGCACCAGTTGATGCGACACAAGCCGCACCCATTTCAGCCATTGAAGCGTGATGGGTCGGTTCATCTGTTCCTTTCTTAATCATATCACTAATGCTGTTTGCCACAGCGATTGCCATTGCTGCAGAAGGCATACCCGTACGCGGAGGTGTAGGATTAATCGGTGTACCATTCGCGCTTTGCATGGGTTTACTAATCAAATGTGGTGGTGCAAAAGCGATGCCAATGGCAAAGATATTTTTGTGCGAAGGTGTTTGATAATGTTTTGGCCAGTCGCCTGCGCTCCATTCTTCATAAGGGCGAGGTGTGTAATCCGCATCAACTTTCATGAAGCCATTGGGTGCGAAAATATCGCTGGTAATATCTTCACCATCTTTATTAAATGCTTGCAAACCAACGCCTGCGAATGGAGGAATCAACATGGAAAAATCAAATTCGATTTCATGGGTTGAGCCGTCTAAGATTTCATAATGAATTTTACCCGCTTCAACTTTAGAAACATGTGCACGTGTAATCCATTCAATATCGCGCTCTACCATCAATGATTCAGCAAAGGTTTTACCATTGGTGATGTAGCCACCACGTTTGATATGCACGCCGCCCATACCAAAGTCGCCAAGCTCATATTCATTACTTAACCATACGATGCGGGCTTTATCACGAACACCAGCATCTTTAAGCACATGTTCAACATTATAGATATACTCGAATGCAGCACCTTGGCATGTACACATGCCGTGCCCAGTTCCGATGACAATTGTACACTCTTTGCCTTCACGCATGGATTCAATGGTTGCTTGAAGTTTTTCGCTGGCTTCAATGGCGTGGCTTGGTGTACAAACTGATACGGTATGACCGTGGTCAGGACCTAACCCCTCAGTGGCACCAAAGTTCAGTTTTGGCCCTGTTGCATTGATTAAATAATCATATTCGATGTTTTCTTGCTCGCCAGCTTTGCCTTCTAATGTGTATTCTACGGTAACAAAAGGTTTCTCGCTGTCTTTGCCGCCATCAGGATGAATGGATAGCGCTTTGGCTTGTCTAAAATCAATGTTGGTTTTCTTTTTATACACATCTGCTAGGTCGAACGTGACATCTTCCTCTTTCATTTGACCAACACCAACCCAGATGTTTGAAGGAACCCAGTTCCAGTTTGCATTGGGAGAAACCATAATGATTTCGTGCTTCTTGCCCAGAGATTTGTTCAAATATCGTGCTGCTGTGTGGCCTGAAATACCAGCCCCTAGAATAACTACCCGTGCCATAATACCTCCTCCCTACGTGTGATTTTGGAGCATAAACATATTATGTAATAATGATATGTCAAGCTCGTTTAGCCATATAGGCTTTAGGGTTGATGTGGGCAATAGAAACAAGTGGTGTCAAATACAGTGATAAATGTTCCATATTTTAGGCTAATGATGCTAATATAACCTCATTTAGCCCGCATTATTCATAAATACTGCCGCGCCCTTGCTTGCCCCTTTATACGCAACAAATCTTTCATCAATTGTTCGTAAGCACAGCTACGAACAATT
>DQSL01000154.1 GCA_015663235.1 Mariprofundaceae bacterium | reverse complement strand
TTAAATTAGGAGTTAAATTATGGCAGTAGATGCAAAAGTATTGGACGATATTTCAGAAAAAATCGCATCAGGTATTAAAATGCTTGGCGGCGTAAAAATGGGCGCAGAAGCCCAAATTCAAAGCATTGTCGAAGGTGCATTGGCGCACTTTGATGTGGTTACCCATGAGCGTATGGAAGTGCAAGAAGCCATGCTTAAAAAAGCACGTGAAGATTTGCAAAAGATGGAAGAGCGTATTATCAAGTTGGAAGCACAACTTAAAGGCTGATTAGGTAATTTAGATGTTAGCTCGATTGGCTAGCGCATCACTTCGAGGGCTTGAGGCTGAAGCTGTTGATGTTGAGGTGGATTTATCGCGGGGTATGCCATCGTGGAGTTTGGTGGGTTTGCCCGATGCGGCGGTGCGCGAAGCCAGAGACAGAGTCCGAGCAGCTCTTTTAAATTCTAATTTTGAGTTTCCATTAAGACATATTACTGTCAATTTAGCCCCTGCGGACAAACGCAAAGATGGTTCGCATTTTGATTTACCTGTTGCCGTAGGTTTATTATTGGCATCAGGTCAAATCGCTGTGGAAAACGCAAGTGTGCTTCCGTTTGTGGTGGGTGAATTGGCTTTGGATGGTCGGTTAAATCCTGTGGCGGGTGTGTTGCCGTTGACCATTTTTGCACAAAGCCAAGGGTTTAAACAAATCATCGTGCCGCTTGCTAATGCTGAAGAAGCAGCCGTGGTGCAAGGCATTGAAGTGATTGCAGCGAGTAACCTGTTGGAAGTTGCCGCACACTTACAAGGTCAACGCACCTTAATGTCTTTTGAGCCCAGTAAAACCACATCAAAAACCCAAGAAAACATACTTGATCTAAAAGATGTGCGTGGTCAACATCAAGCAAGACGCGCTTTGGAAATTGTGGCGGCAGGTGGACATCATGTGTTGATGAGCGGGCCTCCAGGCTCGGGTAAAAGTATGTTGGCATCTCGTTTGCCCAGTATTTTACCACCGCTCACCGATAAGCAACGTCTTGCTGTGGCAAGGGTTTACAGCATTGCAGGTGAACATACGCGATCACCCATGTCATCCATTCCTCCATTCCGATCGCCTCATCATTCGGCATCCGATGTGGCGATGATTGGTGGGGGTCAAATTCCAAAACCTGGGGAAGTGACGAAGAGCCTTCACGGATGTTTATTTTTGGACGAAATACCAGAGTTTAAACGCCCTGTTTTAGAGGTGTTACGCCAGCCTTTGGAGAGCGGCACAGTATCCATTGCTCGTGCCGCAGACACTTTAACATTTCCCGCAGAATTTCAGTTGATTGGTGCGATGAACCCGTGTCCATGTGGTTATTTGGGGCATCCCACTAAGCCGTGCAGATGTTCACAAACCCAAGTGTCTCGCTATGTCGGTCGCATTTCAGGGCCATTGTTGGATAGGTTTGATATTCGGATTCATGTGCCACCCGTTGAACATGAAGAATTAACGCAAATGCAGGCGGGTGAATCATCTGCGGCGGTCAAAGCAAGGGTGCTCAAAGCAAGAGACATTCAATATGTAAGACAGGGTGAAGGTATTGTAAACGCAAGGCTTTTGCCAACGGCTTTGGAAGAACATGCCAAGCCCGACGCGGAAGGCGAAGCTTTGCTCAACACCGCCTTAAAACAATTTGGTTTATCGGCAAGAAGTTACCACCGCATTTTAAAAGTGGCGCGCACCATTGCTGATTTGGCAGCGGAAAAGCAGGTGTCATCTGCGCATATTGCTGAGGCATTGCAATATCGAGGGGATAGTGAATGAATATTGTCATTACAGGTGCAAATCGTGGTTTAGGCTTGGGTTTTGTGCAGCATTATTTAAGTAAGGGTGATGAAGTTTGGGCATGTTATCGCTCAAGCTTAGACGGGCTTGCGGATATACAGAGCGATAAATTGCATACGGTGCAATTGGATGTCAGCCAAGACTTTGCTGTGAAAGATTTGGATGTACCCGAAAGTATTGATTTACTGATTAACAATGCAGGTATTTATGGCCCATATGGCGGGCAGGATTTGGACAGCATTACATCCGAGGCGATGTTGGATGTGTTTAATGTGGATTGTGTGGGCCCACTACGGGTAGTACAGCAGCTTAAAGACCGCATCATCCAAGCAGGTGGAGCCATTGCCAATATCAGTTCTAAGATGGGCTCAAGTGATGATAATGGCAGCGGCGGCACGTATGCCTATCGCGCAGCCAAGGCGGGGTTAATCATTATTTCTAAGTCTATGGCGGTAGACTTAAAACCTTTGGGTGTTTCAGTCATCACATTACATCCAGGCTGGGTAACCACGGATATGACGCATCAGTCAGGCTTGATTGATGTGCAAACATCGGTGGCGGGTATGACGGATGTTATTTCTAGGATTTCTGATTATGAATTGGGGCAATTTGTTGCTTTTGATGGTCAGGTGATACCATTTTGATTGACCTATCAAAATTGACAATTTTTATACATGTGGCTGTATTGCGGCATGGTTGGTAAGTATCAAACAGCAGAAGCATGGCGACATGATGCCATGCAGCGTGATAATGGCGTAAGTGATGCAGAAAGTGTGCAACGTCGACAACAGGCAGAGGCGCACTATAAACAAGAAAGCGTTAACCCTGATGCCGATATATTGGCTGACCATGAATTATTTATTTTAGGCAAGATGGACATGCAGGAATATGAGCAATATTTATTGCTTAAACATAGCCAAAACACACAAGGAGACAGTTGATGTCTGAAAAAACTGAAACAGCCCAAGCGATTGCAGCAAACAAAGCCGTAGAAATTCACTACACCTTAACCAATAAAGATGGTGAAACCGTGGATTCATCTTTCGGGCAAGCGCCCTTGGCATATATCCAAGGCACAGAAAGCCTAGTTCCAGGTCTTGAAAAACATTTGGAAGGCAAAAAAGTGGGTGATAATATCACCGTGTCGATTACCCCTGAAGAAGGTTATGGTGAGCGTGATGATAGCTTAACGCAAGCGGTGCCACGCGATGTGTTTCAATTTGATGGTGAGATTGAAGTGGGTATGCGCTTTGAAGCGGAAACGGGCAATGGTATTGATTTGGTTACCGTGATTGAAGTGGATGACAAAATGGTTACCGTAGATGGCAATCATCCGCTCGCAGGGCAAACACTAAACTTCGTGGTGCAAGTGATGGGTATTCGCGATGCCACGGAAGAAGAGTTGGAGCATGGACATATCCATGGTGAAGGCGGCTGTGGTCACTAACATGGGTATTCAAATATTTCATAATCCAAGATGCAGTAAATCGCGCGCTGCGCTGAACTTATTAGAAGAAAAAGGTGTGGAACATGAGGTGATTGATTACCTGAAAAATCCACCCACGGTTGAAGAATTAACCACTGTGCTCGACAAGCTTGGTATGCAGCCGCAAGACTTGATGCGCACAGGCGAAGCGGAATACAAGGAACACATCCAAGGCAAAGATTTAAGCCGAGAAGAAATGATTGCGCTTATGGTGCAGCACCCGAAAATGATTGAGCGGCCTATTGTTGCCAATGATTTAAAAGCTGCGATTGCGCGACCATTGGAACTTATTTTACCGATTATTGCTTAATAACTAGGGACTTAGTTCAAAATCGGTCTTTTATTTATAGTCATGATAGGCGGATTCAAGGTTGCAAAAAGCTTATAAAGAAAACATTGTTTGGATATGGAAGAGGTATATTTTGACGAAGAAATGCGCGAAGCAAGACCTGTCCCCGTTAACCCTGCAGTTGACCAATAATACGCCGCTTCGCTCTGTATTATGGTCAACTGAGTTCAAACGTTAGGCAAACAATACAACATGAGCATTAATTCATGATGGATTTCCTTACTTTTAAAACATTTATTAGCACCGAAGCTTTAATAATATTTTATT
>DQSL01000054.1 GCA_015663235.1 Mariprofundaceae bacterium | reverse complement strand
AGCAACGACAGCGGAGACAGTGCGTTGATATATGCTTTGGCGGTGGGTGCGGCGATTTGGTTGGCTTCCTATTTGTGGAAGCAATACAATAAACCGAACAAGAAATTACCGCTCTTAGAAAACAAAAAAGATGATGATTTAGAATGAAGAATCGGGCTGTTGAAGAAACTTTATTTCTTCAGGTGTTGAAGTGCGCCCTAAAATTGCATTACGATGTGGATAACGTCCAAACTTATCAATAATAGCTTTGTGTTTCAGTTCAAATTCATAGTTGTACTCTGCACCAGGCTGACTAAATAGTTGCTCGGCTTGCTTATGAATCATGGCAGATTCACTGTGCATATAAGGCATATACATGAATGCACGTTGCTCAATATCAATGCGCTGGTCATCTCCTTGGCGAATCGCTTCTTGGGCAAGTATCAGGGCAAGATTATCTGATGCGAAAGCTTTTACTGTATCACGAAACATATTGCGAGGGAACTGATCGAGCACAATAATTTCGGCGAGCCTTCCTTCAGGTGTTTCGCGCCACATATAAAGCTCACCGCGCCAAGCGGCATCATGTATTACATGGAAGTGTTGGCTAATGTGTTTATCTAGTGCCGCATCTTTTATAAACCATTGTTTAGGTTCTAATGTTTTAAACCAAAAGGTGATAATATCTTGATGCGTTATACGGGATATGTTCATAACCCACGCTCCGTTTTTAGTTTTTGCCAAATATATGTTGCGATTGCCCCGTTGATCCAGCCACTGATGCACGACAAAGCAAGTAAAGGGGGGAGCAGGTAATAGAGGGCTGACTGTTGAATAAACCATGTTTCTACGGTTACAAACTGCCCAGACATGTGGGCAACGGCAGCCAAGACACTTAAACTAATCAAGCTGATACGCGGGAATATTTTATACAATAGCACCATCACTGTGGCGGCGGTGAGCGCACCTGCAAGGCTAATAAAAAAGGTGGGTGTGAATAATGTGCCGATAAACATACTGCCGATGATGACGCGGGCAATGGCGAGGGTGAATGCAGCTCTAGCCCCCAAATACATCAGTGCCAGTAAAGTCATGATATTGGCAAGTCCAAACTTAAACCAAGGACCAAGGCTGGGCAGAGCTGCTTCAAACACATGCAAACCAATTGCCAACAATACAAAGGCAAGCCATACGGCTTTATGTTCCAAAGATTCAAGGCTTGGACGGGGAGGAACGCTTGATTTTTCGATGATTTTAGTCATTTTTATTCTGAAATTGCATCAAACTTGATGTTTTCATCACTTTTTTCGTCAGAACCGCGAATCACCACCATGATATGATTGGGCACACAGGCAATCACACTTCCCGTATACTTTTTAGTGCCAGACAAGGTACAATAGTGGGTGGAACATGGCGATGTTTCAAAGCGAATGCCGTGTTTGGAAATTTCAATGTTAGACACACCAATTTCACCTTGCGCCGCCACATGAATCATACGCTCATCATCAGGAAGTGGGTATTTTGCCAGCAGTGTATCACCGTGATACACATAAGCAGCGGGTGCGCCTTGGGCGAGTGTTTGCGAGATTTGAAGCCATAAAAAACCAATGCCCATCAACAAAAGGACCAGCAAAATCCTATCCGCCCAGCTGCCTTGAAGACATTGGCGAAAACTAACCGTAGCCGCTTTAGGGTGGTTGTTTTCAGTTGTCATAGGTATGTTTCCACATACGCAAGCTAGGTGATGGGGAATGATTTTGGAACATACACGCATTTATCGAGAAGAATTAGCGGATTATTTTCGCCGTGGCAACAAACCAAGGGAAGCTTGGCGCATTGGCACAGAGCATGAAAAGATTGGTTATTGCACCCAAACTTTGCAGCCCATCCCCTATTTTGGCGAAAAAAGCATCCAACATTTGTTAGAGCGATTGGCAGATTGGAATCATGATGAACATTGGCTTGCCGTGCTTGAAAATGGCAAGCCCATTGCCCTAAAACATGGCTTAGCATCCATCACTTTAGAACCAGGTGGGCAGCTTGAACTATCAGGCGCGCCACTTGCCACCATTCATGAAACACACGATGAAGTTGGGCGGCATTTTGATTTACTGCGCCAGTTGAATAAAGAGCTTGAAATTGGTTTTTTGGCGGTAGGGTTTCAACCCAAATGGAAACGTGGTGATATTCCGTGGATGCCTAAATCGCGCTACAATGTGATGCGCGACTATATGGTAAAAGTCGGCAATAAAGGTTTGGATATGATGCTGCGAACGGCGACCACTCAAGCCAATTTAGATTTTGAATCCGAAGCAGATATGGCAAAAAAAATGCGAGTGGCGTATTGTTTACAGCCTATGGTGACAGCCATGTTTGCCGCATCACCTTTTAAAGATGGTAAACCTTCTGGTTTATTGTCCACCCGCGCAGACTGTTGGTTAGACACCGACCCCAGCCGCACAGGTATTCCCAAGTGTGTGTTTGAAGATGATTTTGGTTTTGAAGCTTGGACAGAGTGGGTGCTCGATGTGCCCATGTATTTTGTGCTTAGGGATGCGGAATATATTGATTGCACGGGCGCATCGTTCCGAGACTTTTTAGAAGGCAAGTTGCCGATGTTGCAAGGCGAATACCCCACCCATGCCGATTGGGAATTGCATGTGAGCACCACATTCCCTGAAGTGCGCCTCAAACAGTTTATTGAAGTGCGCGGCGCAGATGCGGGTGATTGGGATTGGATTTCTGCACTCCCCGCTTTGTGGAAAGGATTGTTATACGATGAGGCGACCTTAAACAAGGCATGGGATTTGGTGAAAGACTGGCAACATGCTGATGTGGTTGAACTCATGCAAAATGTGCCTAAAACAGCATTAAGAACCCCATTCTTAGATAAAGGTGTGCAGTTTTATGCTGAAATTGTACTAGAAATGGCAAAAGAAGGGTTGAGGAATATCGACATTTGTGATGATAAAGGCAGATGCGAAATGCAATACCTCAAACCGTTGTTTGATGTTATTCAATCAGGTGAAACCCAAGCGGATAAATGGCTTAAATTGTATCATGGTGAATGGAATCAGAATATTGACCACTTATTTAATGAAGCTTCTCATGATTAGCGCCAAAAAGGGCTCTCTCAAACGTTTGAAATAACGTGACGCGCTTTTTGCGGTCGCCGTTCATT
>DQSL01000102.1 GCA_015663235.1 Mariprofundaceae bacterium | reverse complement strand
CCAATCAGGACAACTAGATTGCCAGTCAAGCCGCAGTGACAGTTTAGAATAAAAATGAGCATAAAAAAAGGGAGCCCGAAGGCTCCCTTTCTCAATCACACTATGTGTGTATTAAAGCAACAACTCGATATCAATCAAAGTTGTGTCATTTTTTGTAGTTCCATCATCATCAGAAGATTGAGTAACAGCTACAACGAAGTTTTGATAAACTTCATATTCAAAACCAACCAAAGTTTTGTCAATTGTAACAGCACCAGTTTTGTCTTGACCAACACCAGCCAACAACACGATGTTGTGAGTAGGTTTCAATGTTGCACGGAAAGAATAACCAGTACGGTCATCTACGGTAGATGCATTGTAACCGTTAGCTACAGTCACAGAACCTGCAGGTGCAGTTGCCCAGTCAGCATAAACACCAACTTGCATGTCGTTCATTTCGCCTTGTGCTTGGAAATCAATACCAGTACGTTTAGCATCAATCGTAGGTATAGCGTTAGAACCACCAGTAGAACCAGATACAGCAATAACGCCAAATCCTAATTCAAAATCAGCAACGTCTAAGAAGTAGTTCGCACGAACCACTGGAGCCAATGAGAGCGTAGTACCACGGTTAGCAGTTGGATCGATTAGACCCAAAGAAGCCATCCAAGTCTCATTACCAATTTGTGCAGAGAAACCAGCAACATCGCCGTTTGTTTTAGACATAACTTGGTTAATAGATAGACCTTTACCGCCCATCAGACCGCCATGTTGACCCCAAACAGACATCAACTGCATACCAGCATCTTCACCAAAACCAGAGTTGAAGTAAGACCAACCAACTTTAAGGTCGCCCATATCATATTGATTCAATAGTTGAGTGTTAGCGAAACCACCACCAGTAGTATCGATTTCTACGAAGAAACCAGTATTTTCACCAGCACGACCACCAATCAAGATTACTGGATCAGCAGGAACATCCAGAGTTTCAGCTGTTGTAGTAACGCCAGCTACTGTAGTATCAGTAGAAACCAAGTTTGGACGGAACACGATAGACATGTTCAATACGTTTGGTAGAGACAAGTGATCATCTTCAATCAAACCTTGATCGCCAACATCAGTAAATGCGTTCATTTTGAAAGCACGACCGTAAGAGCCCAAAGTTGGGAATGATTGGAAATGACATGCTAGGCAAGCAGAACCAGTTTGGCGTGCAAACGCCGGAATAGCTTCAGAAGTAGTTGGTGCAACTGATACAGAGGCAACAGCAGCAACAGCTAGAGAAGCAGCAGAAAGAATAATTTTCTTCATGTGTTTAACATCCTATTGTTTTTATTTGGCTCAATAAATTGAACCTTAGTTTTTGTAATAACATCAACTGCAACTTACACAGCCTCAGCATTACGTTAGGCGGGATAATAAGCGCACACACTGATTATGGTCAATCCGACTTCGCCGTGTGTGTGTGTTTCCGACACACATTGCCTTTATTGTTAAATTTTCAACTCAGCCTCGAATTTTATTCTTTTATGATTAGACTGCCGCCATGTCTGATTCTAACTCAACCTCTCTCATTATTTTACTAGGGCAAGCTGCGCTGTCTGACTTTCGCCATCAGAAATTATCCCATATACTGAAAGCGGATAATCTTAAAGCATCTTATATATATATAGTGGAAGTGACCGCTGCATGGTCTGGTGATAACCAAGCCACACTTGATGCGCTTCTCAACAGCGCAACCACCCCTTACAACACCAATAGTAGCCATGCATATATGGTCACCCCGCGCATTGGCACAATTTCACCGTGGTCTTCCAAAGCAACCGATATTGCCAATATATGTGGGCTTGATGCACTGATTCGTATTGAACGCGGCATTGTTTATGACATCGCTGGTGATACAGATAGTATTATCCCATTGATTCATGACCGCATGACCGAATCGGTTTTACGCGACACCAATGACTTACACTTATTGTTTCAACACCAAGCACCACAACCATTAACTCGCATTGATATACTAAAAGATGGGCGAAGCGCGCTTGAAATTGCCAACTTGGTGCTTGGCTTGGCATTGGCTGAAGATGAAATTGATTATTTATTGGAAAGCTTTGCGGCACTTAAACGCAACCCAACCGATGCCGAGTTGATGATGTTTGCCCAAGCCAACTCCGAACATTGCCGCCACAAAATATTTAATGCCGATTGGAAAATTGATGGTGAAGACATGGACATCTCGCTATTCGGCATGATTCGGCATACCCACAACATTTCACCCGAAGGCACCATTGTAGCGTATTCAGATAACTCTTCAGTTATTGAAGGCGGCGCATCCAAACGATTCTATCCTGATGCGAACAAAACATACCAAGCCCATGATGATCTGACCCATATCTTGATGAAAGTGGAAACACACAACCACCCCACTGCCATTTCACCTTTTGCAGGTGCTGCCACTGGTTCAGGTGGTGAAATCCGCGATGAGGGGGCAACAGGCATTGGCTCTAAACCCAAAGCTGGCTTGTGTGGTTTTACTGTGTCCAACTTACAAATCCCTGATTTTAAACAACCTTGGGAAGTGCATCATGGCAAACCTGAGCGTGTCTCTTCGGCTTTGGACATCATGCTGGATGGCCCGATTGGTGCAGCAGCATTTAATAATGAATTTGGTCGCCCCAATATTAGTGGTTATTTTAGAACATACGAACAAGAAGTTGATGGTGAAATCAAAGGCTATCACAAACCCATCATGCTTGCAGGCGGCGTGGGCAATATTGATGCTCGGCATGTACATAAAAACGAAGTACCTGCGGGCTCATTGATTATCCAACTTGGTGGACCTGCCATGCTCATTGGTTTGGGTGGTGGTGCGGCATCTAGCATGGATACGGGCGCAAATGCTGAAGCACTTGATTTTGATTCAGTGCAACGTGGCAACCCTGAAATGGAACGCCGTTGCCAAGAAGTGCTCGACCGTTGTTGGCAGTTGGGCGATGATAATCCGATTTTGTTTATCCATGACATTGGCGCAGGCGGTCTTTCCAATGCTGTGCCTGAATTGATTCATGATGCAGGGCGTGGTGGCAAGTTTGACTTGCGCAATGTGCATAATATGGAATCCAGCATGAGCCCGATGCAGGTTTGGTGCAATGAAGCGCAGGAGCGGTATGTGCTTGCCATTGCCCCTGAATCTTTGGTTGCTTTCACTGCCATGTGTGAGCGCGAGCGTTGTTTGTTTGCCGTGCTTGGTGAAGCCACAAACGATGGGCATTTGCATGTGGATGATACATTACTGGGTGATGCGCCTGTGGATTTATCCTTGGAAACATTGCTTGGTAAACCGCCCAAAATGTTGCGCGATGTAAGTCATAAAACCAGCAAATCAACACCACTTCCTGATAACATCAACATCAAGGAAGCAATGCTTAGAGTGTTGCGTTTACCCACTGTGGCAAGCAAAGAATTCCTCATCACCATTGGCGACAGAAGTGTCACAGGTTTGGTTGCCCGCGACCAAATGGTTGGTCCTTGGCAAGTGCCTGTATCTGATGTTGCCGTCACGGCTTCTGATTTCACCAACTTTGCAGGTGAAGCCATGACAATGGGTGAACGCACCCCACTTGCCATCTTAAATGCAGCTGCATCAGGGCGTTTGGCTGTGGGCGAAGCATTAACCAATATTGCGGCGGCAAACATAAACAAACTGGGTGATGTCAAACTATCTGCCAACTGGATGGCAGCTTGTGGGCATGATGGTGAAGATGCCGCATTGTATGACACCGTCAAAGCCATAGGCATGGAGTTATGCCCTGCTTTGGGTATTTCCATCCCTGTGGGTAAGGATTCATTGTCCATGAAATCCAAATGGACTGACGATGATGGCGAAAAACAAGTGGTGTCGCCTGTTTCATTGATTGTTTCCGCTTTTGCGCCTGTAACTGATATTCGTAAAACATTAACACCACAATTACGAACTGATATGGGTGACACTGATATAATCTTGATAGATTTGGGGCAAGGTAAAAACCGTTTGGGTGGCTCATGTTTGGCGCAAGTGTATCAAACCACGGGCGAAACAACGCCTGACCTTGATAATACCACCATGTTTGCCAACTTCTTCAATGCCATCCAAAGCTTGAATCAAGATAGTCTATTACTCGCTTATCATGACCGCTCAGATGGTGGTTTGTTTACCACATTAGCTGAAATGGCATTTGCAGGGCGCACAGGTTTAGATATTTATCTTGATGACTTGGGTGAAGGTGCCTTATCTATTCTTTTTTCTGAAGAATTGGGCGCTGTGGTTCAAATCAAACGTGAACATAGGCAGCGAGTAGTTGCTCTGTTGGACAATCAAGGTTTGAGCAATGTATCCCATATCATCGGTAGCACCAATGATGATTTGCAGTTGCACATGGTTTATAATCATAAAACCATACTGGATGAGCCAGTGCTTGACTTGCAACAAATCTGGACTGAAACATCCTATCAACTGGCAAGTTTGCGTGATAACCCAGAATGCACTCAGCAAGCTTTTGATGCCATCAACAACGTGGAAGACAAAGGCTTGTTTGCTGACTTAACCTATGATGTTAGTGAAAACATCACCGCACCATTCATCAACAAAACACGCCCGAAAATGGCAGTGTTGCGTGAGCAAGGCGTGAATGGGCAAATCGAAATGGCGGCAGCTTTTGACAAAGCAGGATTTACATCGGTAGATGTACACATGTCCGACTTGATTGAAGGGCGCGTATCTTTGGCCGACTT
>DQSL01000005.1 GCA_015663235.1 Mariprofundaceae bacterium | reverse complement strand
ATTGATGCCCTACTCACCAACTTTCACCTGCCCAAATCAACATTGCTAATGCTGGTCTCAGCGCTTGCAGGGCAAAACACCATCAAACAAGCCTATCGCCATGCCATCGAGCAAAACTATCGCTTTTATTCATACGGTGATGCGATGTTTATTGCACCAAAATCATTTTAAAGTATTGCTTGTAAGATGAACGAAGCTTTCTCTTTTATCTTGATTGCAACATTAGCTACCCTTTCCAACCAGTGGCTAACAACACCACTGGATATTAATGATATTTTTATATTTATTATTGTGTGGCAACTTACGCAACTTTTTTTCCTTTCCCTCGAAGCGAACCCCGTAAAGCAAAAAAAATCTACCACCAAAAATCAGTCTAGTAGTGCTCCCTTCCCTGAATCCACAACAAGTAGCAAACCACAAAGTGAAGCTAAATTACAAGCCCAACTCATCATAGAGCGCGATATTTGGCAAGCCAAACAAGCCTCTGTACTAAGTCCAAGTATAACAATTTCTACATCAGGCAGTGATATTGACATTGCCGTTCAGGCCACACGTGAAATTGAACAGTTATTAGAAAAGAAGCTGGGTGCTTATGGAAAAGGGTTACATAGCAAACTGAGTAGCGTAGAGGCAAAAATACCCAGCGACATCGTCAAGTCCATGCGCTGGATTGCAACCATTCGTAACAACACCATGCATAGAGGTGCAGTGATGCAAAACAAAGAAGACTACGCCAACACTGCAAACAATATCATTACTTATTTACAAAGCATCTAACCCGCATTATTCATAAATCGTCGTGATGAAAGATTTGTTGCGTATAAAGGAGCAAGCAAGGGCGCGGCAGTATTTATGAATAATGCGGGCTAAGCACTACTTTTCAACTAAATAGGCCGTCTAAAACAAGCAATCCCTAAAGCAAGAAAACCGTATAACCACCATGCACCCGTTGCTGTGAAGCAGGCAGCCTGAGGTGTTTCCTGAGTGGGTGGTGGTGTGACTGATGTAAAGTCCTTGGTATCAAACGAAATACGCAAGTTTCTACTCCAATCATAATCACTCTGCCGAACCGCTCGAACACCAAGATTATGTACCCCCGCTTTGGCAGGGCTAGTATAATCCAAACGATAAAATGAGTAAGCCAAGTCATCCGTATAACTTGCAACATCTAATAGTGCTTGCTCAATACCTGCAAAGTCTGCAACCGCAGTATAATTAGGCGTAAGGCTTTGCATAATGTTTGCAACCGCAGGTATCATATTTACTCCAATCACGTGCAAACGATTCTGCTTAATTGCGTTTTTTGCAGTATAGAAACCAACACGGGCTGCTGTATCTTGCCCATCCGTTATCAACAACATCTGCCCTTCAATCACATCAGCAACTGTTGCTTTGGTCTGCAAACGAGACATACCTTCCACAACTGCACCGTATAAATTGGTTGTATTCACACCCTTTAACGCAACTTGATCAATAGCAATAGCAATGGATACAGGGTCACTGGTAAAGTCTTGAAGCAAGCTAACTGCATCATCGAACACATACACTGCAACCCGCTGGTCTTTTACCAAAAGTTGGTTACCCGAGGCACCCAAAACACCACGCTTAGCTGCTTGCTTCATCAACAACAAGTCTGTCGCTGTGATACTGCTGCTTACATCAAACATCAAAACAGTATCAACACGATGTGCAGCTTCAGTAATTTTGCTCATAACCACTGTAGACTCAACTGTAATCGGCAAGTTATCTTCATACATCATCAAATCAGAAAGCGTGAGATAGCGAAAAGGTTTTTTTGTCACTGCATTATACGCACGGAAAAACACATTAACATTCGCAGGTGGCAACACCTCCTGCCCCATAGACTCAAATTGTATGCGATTCAGGTTAAGTGAAACTTGTCTAGCACCCATAGCCCCTTGGACATCACTCGCAAAAAGGGATATGGTGAACTGCTGCAAAGCGGTATGATTTGTGGGTAAAATAAAATTGTGATATGTATTCCTCACGCTCAAACCATTGCTGTCTTTCGCCTGCAATCTGTTCAGGTCATTCACCAGTGTTATTTCATCTAAGCTTGGGTAGTTGAGTATTCCCTCAATAGGGAAATCTAAAACATTACCGACAAAGCGTATTCTTTTATTTCCCGAATCCACAATGAACAAGTTCCCGTAGCTGTCTGCCGCAACATCCAGTGGAGCATTGAGACGTGCCGCCGTTGCAACCCCTCCATCTCCAAACAAGCCTGCAACACCTGTTCCAATGATTACAGCAGCATTACCCAACGCATCAACTTTAGTAATTTGATGACCAAATCTTTCTGTGAAATACACATTGTCCGCAGCATCGATGGTCAAACCATATGGTCTATTCAACCCTGTTTTCCATGAAGATATAATACCTGTTGACACTGTTATTTTACGAATTTTACCATTGTTTGAATCAGCAATAAAAATATTTCCTGATGAATCCAATGCGACATCTACAGGAGAATATAACTGTGCATTACTCGCTAACCCCCCGTCACCCGAAAAACCAAACAAACCGTTACCTACAACTGTGCTTATGATATTGGTCGCCATATCAACTTTACGCAAAACATGGCTGCCGTAATCAACAATATACAAATTACCCTGAGCATCAAACGTAAGCCCTGCGGGGGCATTCAGTTTCGCTTGCGAAGCATCTCCACCATCACCTGTATATCCCAGTATGCTTGTGCCAACAACCGTTGTGATAACTCCAGAAGCATCAATTTTACGTACAACATGATTACGCTCATCCGAAAAATAGAGGTTACCCGTTGCATCAAAAGCAACAGCATAAGGCAAGCTCAAGCGTGCTTGAGTCGCCAAACCACCATCACCTGAGTAACCAGCCGTTCCAGTGCCTGCAACAACTGTGATTTGCCCTGTTGTTCGGTCAATCTTCTTAATCGTATAGGCATCAGTGATATAAATATTGCCTGCTGCATCGAGATCAACTGTTGAAGGTGCTGCCAAATATGCTGCATTTGCCAACACACTGGATGAAGGTGTTACCCCATTTGGCGTATAAAGGCTGTTGCCGCCCGCAAGTGTAATGATGTCACCTTGAGCAGCCTGAGCAAAGCTTGCGTAATAAAACACACTCGCAATTATCAATAAAAACTTCATCACCCCAGCCTCTCCCTTCTTATATTATTATGCAGAACTCTGCTTTCTTTACCCAAAAACGCAAACCAAAGCCCTAAAGTAATACCCCAACACAGAATCTATGAATACTTACACTAAGCTTCACCGCCAAGTCGGGGGCAGGTCTTGCCTCGCGGGTTCCAAGGTTGCAAAAAGCTTATAAAAAAGCATTGTTTGGATATGGGAAAGGTATCTTTTGATGAAGAAATGCACGAAGCAAGATCTGACCCTCATTTTTTTAGAAACTGCAAGCCAAAGTGGTGCATTACAAGCTGGCAGCGATAGAACCAATATTTTTATCACACCAAGCTACGAATTTAAGATGATTGATGCCCTACTCACCAACTT
>DQSL01000137.1 GCA_015663235.1 Mariprofundaceae bacterium | reverse complement strand
GAAGCGTTGATAATGTGAGTGCAAAAGCAATCGCTGCACCACCAACCACAGCTTTGCGTGTGTTGAGCGCACCCGCCAATAGCTTGTGATACAAGTCTGCAATGGGTTTAAGCACAGGGCTTTCTTTATGCCGCACACCTTTGGTAAACAAATAGGTTGCCAGCACTGGCATGACAAATAAGGCTACCAACAGCGAGGCAAACATGGCAAACACAATGGACAATGCCATGGGGGTAAACATCTTGCCTTCCACACCTTCAAGTGAGAAAAGCGGGGTGAATACCAGCATGATAATCAACACAGCAAACAACACAGGTCGCGCCACTTCTTTGGCTGCTTCGGTGATACGCAGGGCGATACCATGGTCTTCATCTTTGACTTTTTCCAAGTGTTTGAAGATGTTTTCTACCATCACCACCGAACCATCCACCATCATGCCAATGGCAATCGCTAGCCCTCCCAAACTCATGAGGTTGGCTGAAATGCCATAATGTTCCATCACAGCCAAAGCGGATAGAATCGAAATCGGCACGGATAATAATACCAAAAATGCAGCTCGAATATTCATCAAAAATAATAATAAGATGATGATGATAAGCACAAATGCTTCGAGCAATGCTTTTTCAACCGTCCATACCGCTTGGTCAATCAACTCGGATTGGTCGTAGAAAGGCTGAATGGTCACACCTTCAGGCATAGATTTCTGCACGATTTCAAGCCGCGATTTCACATCATCAATGGTGTTTTTAGTGTTCGCACCAAAACGCTTCATCACAATGCCAACCACAACTTCACCAAGCTGTTTGATGCTGCCATCTTCCAGTCTTTCGGTCATGGTAACCACGCCTTGACGGATTTGACCACCAAACTCAACAATCGCCACATCCGATACACGAATCGAAATGCCATCGATTGTTTTAATTGGCATCATGGCAATGGCCTTTAAACCATCCTTCCCACCAGGAACCCAACCCACACCACGAATTACCAGTTGCTCATCACCTTGCGGCAAATACCAACCACCTGCATTGCGATTATTAGCTTCAATCGCTCGCACCACATCACCCACATGCAATTGATAGGACAGAAGCTTCTCTGGATTAACCTGAACCTGATATTGGCGAACTTCACCACCATAGGACAAGATTTCCGTTACACCTTCCACAGGCATCAACATCAATTTAACCACCCAATCATTGAGTGCTCTAAGGGTTAAAGCATCAAAACCTGCATCGGGTGCTGCTTTGATGATATATTGAAAGACTTGCCCAAGCCCTGAGGTGTTGGGGCCGATTTTGGGTGTGCCTGCCCAAGCTGGCACAGTTTGCTGTGCATCTTGCAGCTTTTGGAACACCAGTTGACGGGCAAAATAAATATCCGTGCCTTCTTTGAAGGAGACTGTAATCACCGATAAACCCGTTTTAGAAATCGAGCGCACTTGTTCCACATCGGGAAGCGCATACATCACCGCCTCAATGGGGTAGGTAATCAATTGCTCCACTTCTTCAGAAGCTAAACCTTGGGCTTCGGTGTTGATTTGCACCTGCACATTGGTCACATCAGGGAAAGCATCAAGGTTTAATTTTGGCACCACAAACATGGCATACGCCATCGCACCAACCAGTAGTAAAAGGATTAAAAAACGATTCTGCGTCGCCGCATCTATTATTTTAGAAAACATAGTTCAGCCTCAATGGTTGTGTACTGCAAAGCCAGATTTCGCTAGCTCTGATGCAAGGACAAATGCGCCTTTAATCACAACACTTTCACCTTCTTGAATGCCTTTGAGAATCGGCACAAGCCCCATGCGTGTTTTACCCACTTCCACTTCCCTGCGCTCAAAATGACCCGTTTCTTCTTCAATAAACACAATCAGTTCACTGCCTTGGCGTTGCACTGCCTCCTCTGGCAATAGCAACACTTGCGCGTCGCCACGACCTGATTCAATTTCAGCCGTGACAAACATACCTGGATGCAACGTATCTTTTGGGTTTTTCACTTCCAAACGTACACCAACAGTACGTGTTGTGGTGTCCAATTGGTGATACACATTAATCACCTTGGCAGGGTAGGTTGTTTTGCTGTTTTTGGTGGTGACCACAGCATGTTCACCCGCATGAATACCTGCAATTTGTGATTGTGATAGCTTCACTTTCACCCAAACCGATGATTCATCAACAACTTGCATTAAACGCGACCCTGCTGCGATATGTTGACCAAGCCTGAAATCATCGGAAGTTACTGTGCCTGAAGATGGCGCACGCAACACGAGTTTACCGTACTGTTTGCTGGTCATCAAATTATCAATGTCTCTATTTCGCATCCCATAAGATGATAATGATGCTTGAGCAGCCGCAAGGTTGGCTTTCGCACCTTGAAAAGTGCTTTGCGCTTGCTGAAAGCGTGCTTGAGAGATGATTTTTTCTTCAACCAATCCCTGCAATCGCTGCACATCCAATTTAGCCGTTCGGTACACACCTTCTGCCCGCAAATATTTGGCTTGGGCTTGGGCGAGTGCGGAGCTGTTGAGGGTGAGTAAACGTTGTCCACGTTTGACGTTATCACCCAGACGCACAAAGCGTTTTTCAACCACACCATCGACCAATGCGGTCACTTCAGCAACAAGGTAGCCGTTGAGTGAAACACTGCCAGGTGCTGTAACCACGCGTTTCTCTGTTTGAAGTTTTGCGCGTAAAGTTTGAATGCCTGCTTGTTTGATTTGAGCAGGGGATAGCTTGATGGGCGCAGCTTCTTCTTCGCCATGTGCATCACCGCCTACATTATTGTGACCCTCATGTTTATCGTGGTCATCATGCTCATCGGTGTCAGCCATGTTCATATCCATGTCCATACCGTGGATAGCCATGTCATCATGACCTTGTTCATGTTGATGATTGTCTTCGGCGGCAAAAGCGGATGTGTTTGCCAATAGCATCAGTGTTAATATTGTAATGATTGTCTTTTTCATGGTTTGATTCCTTGCAAGATATATTCGGGGTGCCCAAGTGTTTGGGCAAGGTTAATGCGAGACAACCAAGCTTGTTGTTGAAGATTGATTGCGGTGAGTTTGGCATCTAAGGCTTGATTGATGTGAAACACCAAGGCTTCAAGACTTAGTTCGCCAGCTTCAAATGCGATTTTTGCCAGCGCGATACTATCGCTATGTTCACCCTGCTGCACAAAGGTTTGCAACATAGCCATGCTACCTTGATGATGCTGTTTCGCAGCCGCGATATCCAACGCCAAATGCTTATCAAACCATGCCAGCTGCCCTTGTGCTTGCTCAACTTGGACTAGGGATGCTTGGTATTTCCCTTTGTTGCTGTTGGTGAAAGGAAGCGGGATGCTAATGCCCAACTTGAGTAATCTCTCCCCAGCTTCTTCACCCGTCATCAAACTCAGCGTAGGGTCAAGGTAGCGATTAGCATTGGCAAGCTTAGCGGAGGCTTGGCTTTGTTGGCTTTGTGCCAACAGTATTGCCCGCTCAGGTCTGGCTTGCATTGCAAGCTCATACATATTCGTAGGCGGTTGCCACTGCAAGTCCAATCTCGGCAGTTTGGGGGTGATATTGTCGCCTGAAAACCAAGCTGTGACTTGCGCAAATTGATTGCGTTGGCTGATGTAGTCGCGTTTAGCTTGATTGAGCGCACTTAATGCAGATGCATAAGCGGCTTGCGCTAAATTGCGTTGCAAAATGTTGGCATCACCTGCATCCAACTGCTTTTGCACACCTTGACTAAGTGTTTGCAGCGTTTTGCTTTGCTGCTGGCGAATGGACAGCGTTTGCTGGGCTTGATGAAGTGCAACCAACGCACTTGCGGCATCAAATATGAGTTGCTGGTATAGTAATTCGCGTTGTTGAATGCTCACATCCAAAGCGGCTTGGGATGTTTGCTGGCGGTATGAGCCTTTACCACCGATTTCAATGCCTTGTGATATGCCGATATAATAATCGGTGTTTTGGTTGCCATTGATGGCTTTTCTATTCTGAGCTTCCAGTGATAGTTCTGGGTTGTAGGCATAGCTACTTTGCGCAGACATTGAAGCGCGCGCAGCATCATTGCCTAATGTTGCCAGCTGTAGGCGCGGATGTTGCTCTGCCATAGTGATGGCTTCTTTTAATGTCACCGTGATGGTGTTGGTGGCAGCCATAGCTTGCCACGGTGTGATACTGCCAAACAGCAGTAGTATAAACATGTGTTTATGCACAGTTTCTCCTTCATATAAGTTATTGGATGTTTCGGGAGAAGGCTGATGAAACAAGCGGATTTCGCCTGTTAGAGTTCATCAGCCGAGGCTATGCTTTGGGAGGGTGTTCGATGAGGAAAGGTAGTTTTTTCAGGTTGTTTGCAGCGAGCGCATGATTTGGCGCAGGTGCAATCACGGGAATAGTCGTGATACTCGCGGTTAAGACTTCAACAAATGTATGCGAAGTATGCACATGACATGCATGGTCGGCAGCTTGTTGATGCTCGGTGTTTTTTTCATGTGCGTGTTGTGCAATATGCCCTAAATCGCTATTGGTGGTGTGCACATGGGTATCAAATCCGCATGTAAACACAGATAGCTGAAGGGCAAAAAAAGCAATAAGCACAGTATAACGCATGACCGCAAGGTAAGCCGTATATTTGGGTATGGCAAGTGAATAAGCTTTCATGCAAGGCTGGACTTGCAGTCAGGCAGGGCATTGTTAGGTTGCGGTGCATTAGATTTTGAAGTGTGTTTTATTATTGGAGTATTGGTTATGACTGTTCGCACATATTGTGGCGATTTTCGCAAGTCTCATTTGGGACAACAAGTTAAACTTTCAGGTTGGGTAGAAACCAACCGTGACCACGGTGGTGTGATTTTCTTAGACATTCGTGACCGCTCTGGTTTGGTGCAAGTGGTGGCTCATCCTGACACCCCAGAGATGCATCAGTTGGCACATTCCATGCGCCAACAAAATGTGATTGAAGTGCATGGCGAAGTGATTGCGCGTGATAGCGATGCCATTAACCCCAAATTGCCGACGGGTGAAGTCGAAATTAAAATTTCCAAACTTATCGTGCTTAATCGCGCCGAAACACCACCGTTTGCCATTGATGATGATTGTAATGCTGGCGAACAACATCGCTTGGAATATCGTTACTTAGACTTGCGTCGCCCAAAAATGCAACGCAATTTGATGTTGCGCCATAAAGTCACCCATGCCGCGCGTAATTATTTGGATTCGCAGGACTTTTTAGATGTTGAAACACCAATTTTGAATAAATCTACGCCTGAAGGTGCGCGTGATTATCTTGTGCCTTCGCGAGTTTACCCTGGTTCATTTTACGCATTGCCGCAAAGCCCACAATTGTTCAAGCAATTGTTGATGGTGGCAGGTATGGATAGATATTACCAAGTGGCGCGTTGTTTTCGTGATGAAGATTTAAGGGCAGACCGTCAGCCTGAGTTTACGCAAATTGATTTGGAAATGTCATTTGTGGATCAAGATGATGTGATGGAAAAAGCTGAAGGTTTGATTTGTGCCATGTTTGAAGCAGGTATGGGTGAGAAGTTGCAAGCACCATTTCCACGCATGACTTATGCTGATGCGATGGATAAATATGGTTTGGATCGCCCTGATGTACGTTTTGGTTTGGAACATATTGATGTAACTGATTTGATGAAGTCGGTTGATTTTAAAGTGTTTTCAGGGCCAGCCAACAATGGTGGTTTGGTGAAAGTAATTCGTGTACCTAATGGTTGCGAGAAGTTGAGCCGCAAAAAAATTGATAACTACACCAAGTTTGTAGCCATTTATGGTGCGCGTGGCTTGGCATACATCAAAGTGAACGATAAAGATGATATTCCCAATGGTTTGCAATCGCCGATTGTGAAAAATTTGTCTGAAGATGTGCTTAAAGCCTTAATTGAGAAAACAGAAGCAGAAAATGGCGACTTATTGTTCTTCGGCGCAGACACCAAAGATGTGGTCAATAATGCTTTGGGTTATTTGCGTGTGGAATTGGGTAAAGACCTTGGTTTGTTTGATGAAAAGTCCAATCAATTTGTTTGGGTGGTTGATTTCCCCATGTTTGAATGGGATAGCGAAAACAAACGTTTGCAAGCTTTGCATCATCCATTTACAGCACCTTATGATGAAGATTTGGATAAGTTGGAAAGCGCACCGCTTGAAATGCGTTCACAAGCCTACGATTTGGTGTGGAACGGTACTGAAGTTGGTGGTGGCTCGATTCGTATTCACAAATCAGATGTGCAAGCGCGTGTACTTAAAGCTTTGGGCATTTCTGATGAAGAAGCCAATGATAAGTTTGGTTTCTTGCTTAAAGCTTTGGAATATGGCGCACCGCCGCATGGTGGTTTGGCATTTGGTTTAGACCGTGTGTTGTCACTCATGGTGGGTGCAGAGTCTATTCGTGATGTAATTGCCTTCCCGAAAACACAAAAAGCAGCCGACCCGATGGCAGAATCACCATCTGAAGTGGGTGATATGCAGTGGAAAGAGTTGGGCTTGCGTAAGCGCCGCACCCAAATTGATACAGAATCATAAAGAATAACGTATTGACAGATTTCATCAAACATAGAATTCTAGGGCATATGTTACGCGTAGCTGTTCTTTTTTCGATGTCATTGTGGCTGGTTTCCTGCGCCGCAAAGCCTCCTGTGCAAGCTATGGCTGAGGCTCGGGCGGCTGTGCAATCGGTGCAACCTTTGTATGCAAGCGAAGAAGCCAAACAATCTAAAACATATAAACACTTCCAAAGTGCAGAGCAATCTTTAAAAGAAGCTAGTGAAGCTTTGGCTAAGAAGAATTATGCGCAAGCCAAACAAAAGGCGAAACAAGCCAAATATAAGGCGCGTATGGCTGCAAAAATCAAACAATAACCATCACTCTGTGTGACCAAGGAAAACTGTTATGACACAAGATAAAACACAAGTTTCAGAATCAGGTGAAGTCATCACCATGGATGAGCATGGTGTCTTGCAAGTGCCTGATGTT
>DQSL01000106.1 GCA_015663235.1 Mariprofundaceae bacterium | reverse complement strand
GCATTGATTTCCAAGCCCAACTTGCCTACCGCTCACAGCGTAGCTTTACGCCAAGTGACACCATGTTAGCCATTGTAAAATCAGCCAAAGACGGTAAAACATCATTAGAGCTACAACTCGAACCTGCAAATTTAGGCAAGGTGCAAGTGTCCATCCAAATAGACTCGCAAAAACAAATACAGGTTGCATTCACCGTGGAACAACAAGCCTCTAGACAAGCGCTTGAGCAACACATGCCACAGCTTCGCTTGGCACTGGCGCAACAAGGCTTGGATTTGGGTGGGTTTTCCATGCAAATGCAGCAACAACATCAAGAGCAAAAACAATCATCAACTCAGCATACAAGTCTAAATTCAGAGCTATTAGCAGATGTTGATTTAGAAATTATGCAAGAAAACAGAATGGGCGTGAACATCGCAACAGATGGTCGCTTAAGCATTCTAGCCTAGGAGAATATTATGCCTTTAGAAGTCACCGCACCATCACTTGGCGCACAAGCAGCGCCACCCCCCCAACAAGACTTGGGCAGTAAAGATGTATTTTTGAAAATGCTGGTTGCGCAAATGCAATACCAAGACCCGCTAAACCCAACTGATTCAGCGCAAATGTCATCTGACTTGGCGCAGTTCAACATGGTCGAGCAACAAATTGATACCAACAAATATCTCGAACAAATTGCATCCAGCCAAACAGGTTCTGCTGCCAATTTAGACATGGCATCTGCGGGTTATTTGGGTCATACCGTGATGATAAATCAAAGTGAAATTCAATATGAAGGCACAAGCACTGATTTCTCTATTACCTTAGATAACAATGCACAAGATGTCTTTGTAACCATCAGTGACAGCACAGGTTCACCCGTGCGTACCATGTCATTTTCAGCAACGTCTGCTGGCGAGCTTCCCGTAACATGGGATGGCAGAGATGCCGATGGCATTAAAGTCAACTCAGGTGTGTACAGCATCAACGTACAAGCTGTGGATGTCACAGGGCAAACAGTGCGAGCCACACCTCAAAGTTCAGGCGTTGTTGATGCCGTTCGCATGACATCGAATGGGATAGAACTCGTCGTCAACGGTGTGCCAACAAGTTTAAACAATATTACAGAAGTACGATTATAAAACAATAAACAAAGGAGATTATTATGGGTATTTATAATGCATTATACACAGGTTCAAGCGGATTGCAGGCATTTGGTGAAAGTGTTCGCGTCATTGGTGACAATATTGCCAATGTCAACTCATTGGGCTTTAAGTCACAAAGCGTGGTTTTTTCAGATGTTTTATCGCAAACAGTTGGTGTATCTCGATCCAATATTGCCAACCAAGTTGGTGGCGGGGTGCGTATTGGACAAATCACACGCAACACAGCACAAGGCTCAATCGAAAACACCACCAGTGCCACTGACTTGGCAATCAATGGGAACGGCATGTTTGCCTTAAAAGACCCTGCAAGCCAACAAACTTATTACTCACGAGCGGGTTCATTCTTCCTTGATAAAGAGTCTAACCTGATTGATGGGCAAGGTTTTGTCGTTCAAGGCTGGACAACCAATGAACAAGGTAGCGCAACAGGTAATGTTACTGATATCTCCTTTGGTGGTTTGTCTGCACAAGCTCAGGCAACCACAGGTATTGATGTTGGGGTAACCTTAGATTCCAATGCTGTAGCGCTTAGTGCAGGTGTTGCTTTTGATCCCAACAACGCCGCAACCTACCATTATAAAGCAGAAGCAAGCATTTATGACTCATTAGGACAACAACATGCAGTCAGCGTGTATTATATTAAAGATTCGAGCAACAATTGGAGTTGGCACGCTGGTGTAGATGGAGGTGACCTTGTTGGCGGAACGGCTGGCGAGCAAATTATTGTTGGCAGTGCAACAACCAACTTCAATGCCACCAACCCAGCACTCGCTCTTCCACTACCTGCTGGCACTGAAGTGTCTGCTGCAACTTCATTTGATGCTGCGGTCACACTCAATGGAACTACAATTGCCGCAGGACAAACTGTTGGCGCGGCTTTAGGTGGTTCTATCGTTATCGCAACAAGTACCATACCAGCAGGCACAAATATAACGGCTGGCAATCTACTCACTTCACCATCAGCAAACCTTTTGACCTTTGGTAGCCAAGGTGAATTGCTCACCGAAGTGGGGCCTGGCATTAACTTCCCTTGGAACAGTGCTGCCGTATCGACTATTAACTTTAACTTTGGTGATGCTGCCACATCCGACCAACAAAGCATTCTTGGTGATGGACTCAATGGGACAG
Source organism: Mariprofundaceae bacterium (assembly GCA_015663235.1). Classification (GTDB taxonomy): domain Bacteria; phylum Pseudomonadota; class Zetaproteobacteria; order Mariprofundales; family Mariprofundaceae; genus Ghiorsea. Next base: position 19,124 of record DQSL01000106.1, on the reverse strand, counting down.
TACAAACTGCAGGTTCTTTTGCCACCCGCCAAGTTACCCGTGATGGTTATGCCGCAGGCTTTTTGGACAAACTAGAAACAGATTCAACGGGGCGTATTTTTGGTGTCTTCACCAATGGTCAGCGCCGCCCGCTATTCCAAGTCGCTTTAGCGAAGTTTCCTAATGATGCAGTGCTCAGTCATGTGGGCAACAACTTACAACAAGAAACCATTGCTTCAGGCTCGCCAATTCTCGAAAAACCTGGTAACGGTGGCATGGGTTCTATCACCCCATATGGTTTGGAACAATCCAATGTGGATTTGGCTGGAGAGTTTGTGAAATTAATTATTGTACAACGTGGTTATGAGGCCAACTCAAAAACCATTTCAACCACTGACCAAATGTTAGCATCGCTGATGCAGTTGAAGCGTTAGCTTCACAATAAAGCTATACAAAAGCCTGCGTTATTGCGTGGGCTTTTTGTTTTTAGGCATGGAGAAACCAACAAGTGCATGACCTGCCACACTCTCCACATCCATTTTTCCACCATGTTGTTCAACCATGGCTTTAGCCCTTGCTAAACCTACACCTGAACCATAGGAAAACTTTTGCCCAGTAAAACATGGTTCAAAAATTCTATCCATTTCATGTGCAATAAAACCACAACCTGAATCTTCAACGTAAAACCAAACCATCTCACTTTCTTCAACCGTTGAAATACGAATAGTTTTGGGCATATTTGATGTGTTTTCTACCATTGCTTTCTTCGCATTACTCAACAATTCAAGCACAATTCGCTGCACCATCAGAGGGTCAGCTTGTATAAGTGGCATGGCTGAGCATGATAAAGCAATGCCCTCTTCGGCAAGTTTTAAGCTGGCAAAACAGCGCAAAAATAATTCATGCATATCCACTTGTTCAATTTCTAATTCATCAAACATACAGTGGTAAATATCATTGGCTGCCACAATCATATCATCCATACGATTGGCTGATTCTTTTAACATATCCATGGTTTCAGATGTATCAGCACTCAAAGAATTCGTAGCACGGACGTTCAAATCAAGCTCATGCACCAGCGCTTGAATATTCAAAAGCGGATTTCTCAAGTCATGCGTAAACATACGCATCATTTCCTGTATTTTTTCCATTTTATCTTTAACCTTATCTTGCTTCGCTTTCATTCAATACCCTCACCCATGGATATGAATAGACAACATTTGTTCCACTGTCAAATATAACAATCGTGTTGCACAAGACATTCAAACGCTTAAAAGGTACGCTTGCACGCTAACACTATCATTTTGAGGATTATTTCATGCGCATCATCATTTCACCCGCAAAAAAACTAAATGAAGGTAGTGCGCTGCCACATTTGGTGCATAGCCAGCCTCTTTTCTTAGAAGAATCGCAAGCCCTCATCAATATTCTTCAACAAAAAAACAGCTTTGATATTGCCGAATTGATGAAACTCAGCATGAAGTTGTCAGACTTAAATGTGTCGCGTTATCAAAGCTGGCACACACCTTTTTCGGCAGATAACGCCAAACAAGCCTTATTTTCTTTTGCTGGTGATGTATATCAAGGTTTGGATGCTGAATCGTTAACAAATGCTGATATAGACTTTGCCCAAACCCATTTGCGCATACTATCAGGTTTATATGGTTTATTGCGTCCATTGGACTTGATGCAGCCTTACCGCCTAGAAATGGGCACAAAACTAAACAATGATAAAGGCAATAACCTTTATGATTTTTGGGGCAATACCATCACCGAACAACTCAACCAAGAGCTAAACACTGGTGAAACATTGGTAAACTTGGCATCCAATGAGTATTTTAAAGCCATCAAACCCAAGCTGCTTCATGCCAATATCATCACCCCATCATTCAAAGAAAACAAAGCAGGCACTTATAAGGTTGTAAGTATTTTTGCCAAAAAAGCACGTGGCTTGATGAGCCGATTTATGATTGAAAATCGCATCACCAATGTCAATGACATCAAAACCTTTGATGCTGATGGCTATGTTTATAATCCCTCTTTATCCGATGCTACAACTTGGGTATTTAGCCGAGGTTAAACAAGGCATGAATCAAGGCATTTATATCTTGCTTCTGATGCGCTGCGGATAATGTAATACGCAACCGCGACTGACCTTGTGGCACAGTGGGCGGACGAATCGCGGGTACAAAGAACCCTTGTGTTCGCAGACGCTGAGCTGCAAGCAATGCTTGTTCATCTTCGCCCAACAACATGGGCTGAATCGCCGTTGTTGATGGCATCAAATGGATACCTTTCGCCTGTGATAAGAAATATTGGATATTCTGTTGCAACTTTTCCACCACATCCGTGTTTTGCATGATATGCAGTGTGACCTGCGCAGCCGCAATCACCGACAATGGTAAAGCCGTGGAGTAAATCAACGTGCGCATACGTTGTTTTAAACCTTCAATCATCTCATGCGTGCCTAAAACATACGCACCATAACTGCCAAATGCCTTACCCAACGTGCCTACTTCAAGCAAACGGCTATGTCCTACAATACCTGCTTGGGTAAGTAGACCTTTGCCATGTTTACCGACCACACCTGTGCCGTGCGCATCGTCAATCAACAATAACGCATCATGTGTTTCAGCGAGATTTAGCAAAGCTTGCACATCTGCTGTATCGCCATCCATGCTAAACACGCCATCGGATACAATGATACGTTGTTTTGCCGTATGTTTTTGCAACATGTTTCCCAATACATCCAAATTAAGGTGTGGGTAACGATGCACTTTTGCGCCCGACAACCTCGCCCCATCCACCAATGATGCGTGATTCAATTTATCGCTGAATATATGTGTGTGCCTGTCAGCCAAAGCTTGCAACAAGCCGATATTGGCAAGCATCCCTGAGCCAACCACCAAACAAGCGTCAAAACCCTTCCAAGCTGCAAGCGCTTGCTCAAATGTGTGCAACAAAGGCGCATCACCAGACACCAATCGCGATGCGCCACTGCCCACGCCGTATCTTTCAATCGCATCTTTTGCCACCGCACACACTTCAGTATGGGTGCTTAACCCCAAATAATCATTAGAAGAAAAGTTAAGCATTTTCTCCTCGCCCACAGTAATCCACAAGCCATCACGCTGGCTAGCCAACAACTTTCGCTGCCTCGATACAGGTAAGATTTCAAACCAATTGCGTGAATTTGTCATATTCGCTATGTTCATGTTCATGATGAAGCTGTCAATCAAAGCTGCGCAACATTTGCAATCGCTTGTCTTTCCCTATGCTTGCGTCTTATGCGGCGACACCATGCAAAGCACGCAAGGTTGTTGCGCATCATGTTTGCAAGACCTGAAAGTGATGCCAAAGTTTAGCTGCTTAAGCTGTGGCATACCGCTTGATGCCTCCCTTGCCCCAGGACCATGTGGCACATGTTTAAACAAAGCTTTACCCCAACAACAAACCCGACATTTGTATCTTTATCGTGGCAAAGTGCGCGATGCGATATTGGCATGGAAGCTGCAAGGGCAGGATATGGGTATGCAATGGCTGCTGCAAACCGCCACACAGCAGCTCACATCCATCTTTTCACCCCATGACCTGCTTATTCCTGTACCTATGCCTTTGTACCGAATGCGTCGCTCAGGTTTACATCACAGCGCTGACTTATGCCAAAACATTGCCAAACTCACAGGCAGCCGTGTCCAGTGGCAAATACTTCGGCGAAAAGGTGATGATAAAAGACAATCTTCACTGCACGGTAAAGCGCGACAAACCAACTTACACAAAGCCTTCTCGCTAGCAGACAACCATCAGGATGTACTATCATCACTTGATACACGGGGGAAAATTTGGGTGATTGATGACATTTTAACCACCGGTGCTACGCTCCGCCATGCTTGCCGCGTCATGAAGCAAACGAAGCAACCTATATTTGCTTTTTCTTTTGCGCGAACATGGCAAGACAGTTAGGAGTTTTTGATGAGTAACAAAGCAAAAATTGAAGTGTATTCTGGTGATTTCTGTCCCTACTGCGTACGCGCCAAATCACTACTCAAGCAACGCGGACTTAGCTTTATTGAATATAACGTGCAGCAAGAGCCTGGCAAACACGCTGAAATGATGAAGCGCAGCCATGGTGGGCGTTCTATCCCGCAAATTTTTATCAATGACCAACATGTGGGCGGCTGTGATGAGCTCGTTGCTTTGGATAAACAAGGAAAACTTGATGCTTGGGTTAACGGTTAATCATGCCTACACCTAAACAGCTCCTTGAAAACAACGTCTCTTGGGCAAAACGTCGTGAGGAAAAAAGCCCTGGTTTTTTTAACAGATTATCCGAACAACAAACACCCAAATATATGTGGATTGGCTGCTCAGATAGCCGTGTGCCTGCCAATGAAATTGTTGGCCTAGACCCTGGTGAAATCTTTGTGCACCGCAACATTGCCAATCAGGTTCACCACACCGATTTAAACTGCTTGTCAGGCGTACAATTCGCCGTGGATGTCTTAAATGTGGAACACATCATTGTCACAGGACATTACAATTGTGGCGGTGTGCAAGCCGCTATCGAATCCCAACACTTTGGCATCGTTGATAACTGGATTCGTGGCATTCGTGATAATTATATCAGCCAACAAGAGGCTTTTGAAGGCATGAACACATGCGAAATATCTGACCGCATGAGTGAACTTAATGTTATGAAACAAGTAGAAAACTTATCGCATACACGCATTGTACAAAGCGCATGGGAAGAAGGCAGGCCCTTAACCATTCATGGTTGGATTTATCGTTTAAGCACTGGTCTTATTCATGATTTGGGTGTATCTCGAAACCAAGAGGGCGACATTGAAGCCATCCATCGCCTCACACCGCGTTTAGAAAAATGAGTGAAGCTCTCGTTCCCATTGCCTTCCCGCTCACACCACGAATGCAGTCATTCATTGAGCTGCGCGACGCTTTGCGTGTGCTTAACCAAGCGCGGTACCAACAGTCGCCCTACACTTGGCTCAATGCTGCAAAAGAAGTTTCTGATATGTTGCTTGGAGAGGGCAATAAAAAGCCCGCTACACCAACGCTACTTAGCTTATTTCATACCATGGGTAAACATTTCAAAAGTCTTGCCGATAAACACCCTGACTACAAAGACAATTTAGTACTGGCTGTTCATCAGCTAGAAACCGAAGCTGAAGCCATTCGACAAGCTTTGCCCAAAACCATGCCATTTTTGCAATCCGATGCTTTGTTAACGGCATACGCCGACCTCGTTCGAAAGCAAGACCCGCTTGGGCATAAATGCACACTTCCACAAACCTTACATATGTTATGGAATAAACAATCCCAACATTGCCAAACGCTAGCGCTGCTTCTTGAACCCATTACCGAATCAATTGAAAGTTTAAATAAAATGCTTCATGCACATGTCCCATGGGAAAAGCGCACAGCTAAAGCAGGTACAGACCAAATCACGCTCGCTGCACAAGATGATATTGGGCTTTTGATTATCGGCGTTTCGCAAGATATGTTAGCGCAAGGCATTATGCCGATATGTTCAGGTTTTCGCTCCATTATTCGCCTTCGCTTTGAGCAGTGGCAAGCAGGCGAAGTTGCCAAAGATGTGCATCAGGACCAAGAGTACGCGCTGATGATGGTTCCTATCTCATGAGTAAAGGTATCATCGTCAAATGTCCCATGTGCAAAACATCAGTGAAGCGCTGCAATGAATATTTCCCATTTTGTAGCCCGCGCTGCCAAACCACTGACTTAGGTAACTGGGCAAGTGATACATACAGTATTCCAGATAGAAGTGACGCTCAGCCTTACGATGATGATGAAGGTCAACCGGTGATTCATTGAGCGAACAACAGCAAGGTTTTCCACATCAACATCTGAAATCAGCATACCAGTTCATCAGCCTGATTTTATTTGCACCCATCCTGTTATGGCCTGTCCCTATATTGCTTTTCCAAAATCCGATGCTTGATGATGTCATCTTACCCAAATGGCATTTAAGCATCATCATCATGCTTATTGCTTGCATTGCTATGGATACTATTTTGACTGGGGTGAAAAACTTTCATCAGAGTATTAATGCCACGCTTTGGTTGGTTGTTCCCAGCATACTTATCATGCAAAACCAACAGTATACATGGCTGCTTGCCATGCTTTTTCTTGCTCACAGCCTACGCTCAGCCACCCATCTTTTTAAAAACAACACACGCCAACAATGGTGGCTGCCTATCGCATGGTTCCGCGATATCTCTGCCAGCACTGTTATTCTACTTTGGTTATATATCTTATAAGAAGTTGATTTGGAAATGGCTTAAGCGTTGTCCTTTAATATACGGAAAAATAACGCTTCGAGTGATACTGTTGATTTCACACTAATAACCTTGCCACCTTGTGCGTTTAAATTTGCAATCCAGCTAGGTAAATCACTTTGTGAAACGTCTACTTCATACTCTCCTTCTCGAAGAAGTCTGTCTTCCGTACCTATTTTCAAATCAGCACTATAACGCACGTAAAACCTTCCAGCATGTTCATGCATAAGCTCTTGTGGTGAGCGTATGGTGACAAGCTCGCCATGATTAATAAAACCAAAACGGTCAGCAATTCGCTCCACATCATGAAGCACATGTGAAGTGAAAAAAATTGCACCACCCTCACTTTTATAGTCCTCAAGAATGTTTATAACATCTTTCCTGCCTACGGGGTCTAGCCCTGACAAAGGTTCGTCAAGTATCAAAAGCTTCGGTGCTACCACCAAGGCATGAGCCAAGGCAACCCGCTGGACATTCCCTTTAGAAAGCTGGCGAATACGCTGGTTTGCATATGAAGCAATTGAAAGGCGCTCTAACCATTGCCAACACCATTTTTCTTCATCGCTCCTATGAACACCATACATTCTTAAGCTCATTTTCAATATTTCTAGCGGTGTGAACTGTTCGTACATTGCGGGAGACTCAGGCAAGTATGCGACACCAGCTCTAGCCTCAGGCCGCCTAGCATTCACACCATTAATAAGGGCTTCCCCCTTATAGTCTCTAATAATATCAAGAATAACCTTAATCGTTGTAGATTTTCCAGCCCCGTTAGGTCCAACAAAACCAAAGACTTCACCTTGATTTATTTTCAGCGACACATCTCGCAACGCATCGACTTTACCCTTCTTTCGTTGATATGTTTTGCTAATAGATTTTAATTCAAGCGCAGCAGTCATCATTCATCCCTATTGTTGAACTCTAATTTGTTTCAAGTGAAACATATGATCACGAAATTCATAACCTATATTCAAAGGATCTTCAGGAATTTTCTCTAAGAAACCTTGTTTCAATAACGCATAAGGATCGTCAAGCCTGTGCCCAAACTTTTCTTCATAGGCATCTTGTGCTGCAAGGAGAATAAGCAAACCTTCCAAACGAACCACGCGATCGCTGAGCATTCTCTTCAAATCGGCATCTCTAGCTTGATCACGTTCATATTGCAGAATTTTCAGTGCTTTATTGGTGTTTTTTACACGGTCTAACCCAAGCATTGTTGCATAGGTGCGAAAAGAAGCAGCGTTTATAGCAGACCTTTGCGCAGCAACTTCTAAAGCACGTTGTGCCTCCTCGACATCTTGACGGAAGAAATTTTGATTAAATGCATAAAAAAATGGCGGCCACTCATCCCATATACGGCAATGTGTTGCATTGCGCAGCAGCTCAAGCCCTTGATCAACAGAACCTCCCCAGCTTAATGAAGCATTACCGAACCAATAATTATCTTCATGGCACGGGTTTAATAGAGATGCTGTTTTATGCGCACGCAAGCGGAATACTTGTGTGTTCAATGTTGTCATATTCGCGGCTGCCCTTACAGCTTCAACATTGGCTGCCAAAAAACGATCGCCTGCAAAAGCAAACACCAACACTGGCGCTGATAAAGTAATATCTGCAAGATTTAAATGTTTTTGCGAGCTAACTGGCTTCTGAGTTGAAACCAATAACCAATACAACAGTAACAAACATAATGTCGTAGAAGGTATCGCTAAACGGCGCATCATTGTTACTTAACTAAACTCACGTTTATTCAATACCCAAGCCGCTAAAGCAAACAATGCCAATGCATAAATGCAAGCAGATGCTAAAAGCAGCATCCAATCAGCGGGTAAAAAAATCATTTTATCATAAAGTGCTATCATGCGAACATCCAAACGCCCAAGGTCGGGCAAAATGAAGGCAATAAGCCCCAATGAATCTTGATACAGTTGAGGGTCAACGTGTTCCCCAACCACATAAGGGTCGCCTTGTAAAAGCTCAATAATGGGCGTGTAACTGCGTGCAATCATAGTAAGCCCTACTGTACCAACCAAAACGAAACTGGTTGTTGTCGCACTCATAGCCAAAAATGTTGATATTGCTAACACAACCAGCATATCAACGGCAATAAAGCCAAGCGTGATAAAATAGGGGATTCCTAAAGATATGGGTGTAGCTTGGCTATACCGCGCTTCCACGGTCACCGTTAATAATGCCAATATGAATGCCATTAGAGCGAGTGCAGCAAGGGCAATAATAAAAATGGAACCTACCCGTGAAATTAGCCAATGCGTTCGGCTTCTCGGGTATGTCAAAATGGCCAAATATATTTTCCGTTCAAAATCACGGCTGAAAAGCTCTTGAACCAATAATACAATCAAAAGAGGTAAAACAATACGTATAAAAGATAACCCAACATCTAAGGCAACTGTCGACAGTTGGCGTGCACTAAACTCAGTGGCTAGTAAAACCACAACTGTTAAAGCGATAATAAAATAGAAAATGAGCGTGAAAATTTTGGCGCGAAATGCCAACTTCAGGGCGACAACCATATCTGGGGGCAATACCGATAGCGGGGTCATGCATGATAATCCTTAAAACTAAATATTTCTTACAAAAAACAAAGAGCTAGGGGCTTTTGCCCCTAGCACAATGTCATCTATACTTTATTCAAACAAACTAATGCCAACAATTGTTGCAGGAGTACATGTACCAGCACCTGATGCTGAAACTGCATACGATGAAATACTACCTCCGTTTGAGTTACCACCAAATGCCTGACGACCAGTAACTTCTACACTAACTGGGCTAGGTGTTCCTGCAGCATCGCAAGCACACTGCGTGTTGTTCGCAGAATAAGTTAAAGTAGCCGCGCCTGGATCATCCACGGCACAAGCACAAGCTACTGTCTTAGGGTTTGTGCTTCCTGCTTCGTGGCACGCTGCGCCATAAGCAAGACCAGTAGCAGCGCCACATTGGTATGCAGCCTTCACACCTGCAGACACATTCAAAGTTGCTCTTTGACTTAAAATACTACAGTTATCATCAGGAATCACTGTCATTGAAGCAGTAAATGGAATAATATCACCTGTTGCAGCATGGGCAGTTCCAGCAAAGGCAACGCCAAATGCCATCAGAATAAACAAAACACTTTTCTTCATAAATAAAATCTCCTTAATAATGTTATTATATATTATTTTTGTAATGCTGTAAGAGCAGTTACAATGTTACGCGCATCTGAAGTAGCTGAGCCATCGTTCGCACGCGCTCTAAAATCAGAAAATTGAGGAATCGCAATAGATGCAAGAATACCAATAATTGCAACAACGATCATCAATTCAATTAATGTAAAACCTTTTTGTTTGGATTTATTTTTCATTATAAATCGTTCTCCTTAATAGTTTATTAGGATGCATATAGCAGCCTATATTCAATTATCAGCAATTGTAGTGCCAAACCAACACTATACGCTTGTTTATTCTTCAAGGACTTGTGACGTAAAATGTCACTCCATGCTTGCACTATGTGTCACTTTTGCTTTCATCCGATTCCATATATTTCGCCATATACAAGCTTTGCCCAATAATAAATACCAGTGTTAGCCCCATCAGCCCAAACATTTTGAAGTTTACCCAAGTATCGGTATCATAGTTATACACCACATACAGATTCAAGAAACCGAGAAAAGTGAAAAATAATGCCCAAGCCACATTAAGCTTAGACCAGACAAGTTGCGGCAAGCTCACCTGCCCGCCCAGCATACGCTGAATAATACTTTGTTTACCAATCCACATGCTCCCAATAAATACTGCTGCAAATAACCAGTTAATCACCGATGGCTTCCATTTGATAAACATTTCATCGTGTAAAAACAAGGTTAACCCGCCAAAGGCAGCCACCAGCACTAGTGTAATCACATGGCTTTGCTCAAACTTGCCTTTCCACAGCCGCACACCCACTGTTTGCACAGCACAGGCTATAATCAATACCGCCGTAGCCACATAAATATCTTCCATTTTGTAGACAATAAAAAACAGCGCTACGGGTAAAAAATCAATCAACATTTTCATATTACTTTTATCCTTTTTTCAAACTTTATTCGACATACTCAGCTTGACTGGGCATCCACCAAATACTTTCACCCTCTGTCATTTCGACTGAAGAACGCAATGGAGAAATCTTGAGATGTTGCCTACCTGCGGTACAGGCTCAACATGACATCCAAATTAACAGCGCCGTCGTATCATTCACGGCTTGCTATGAAGGGATTCCGCATCCAGTGCGAAATGATAGCTAACAGGGAATACCCTGCCTTGCCAACGCATCCGCTTTTTCATTCCCTTCATCACCCGAATGCCCTTTCACCCATTGCCAGTCCACATCATGCATTTGATTTAAGGCATCCAAAGCTTGCCAAAGCTCTTGATTGGCCACAGGTTCTTTTTTGCTGTTTTTCCAGCCTTTTTTCTTCCAACCATGTATCCATTCGGTGATGCCATGAAGCACATACTTTGAATCAGTCACAATCGTAATTTTACTTGGTTTCTTCAAAGCTTTAAGCGCTTCAATAGCTGCTTGCAATTCCATGCGTTGATTGGTGGTGTCTTTTTCACCACCGCACAGCTCTTTCTCATGCACACCTGCACGCAACCACACTCCCCAACCACCAGGACCAGGATTTCCAGAACAAGCACCATCTGTATAGGCAATAATTTTAATCGTTAAACCCCACTATACTGCGCATGAACTTCTCTTGCGTGCATATTAGGCAATTTATTCAGTGCCGCAATCAATGCCTTAGCAGATGCCACCACAATATCTGTATCCGAACCTTGAGCATTCACAACCCTATCGCCATCTTGCAAACGCACAGTGACTTCACCCTGCGCATCTGTGCCTGCGGTAATCGCGTTCACAGAATACAATAACAGCTTACCATTGGGTTCAACCAATGATTTAATCGCTTTAAATGCTGCATCCACAGGACCATCACCTTTGGCAGTGGCTTCAAATATTTCACCATCGATATCCAATTTTACTGCCGCCACAGGTGCATCTTGCGTGCCCGATGCCACGTGTAATGCCACAAGCTTCACATGTTCGGTGTTGATTTCAGCATCTTCATGCAAGATGGCTTGTAAATCTTCATCAAAAATATCTTTTTTCTTGTCTGCCAATGCTTTAAAACGTGTAAACACGGCGACCAACTGTTCATCATCAAGGGTAACACCCAATTCAACATAACGTGCTTTTAATGCCGCACGCCCTGAATGTTTGCCCAATACCATGCGATTGGTATTCCAACCCACCGATTCAGGGGTCATGATTTCATAAGTTTTTTTATGTTTTAATACACCATCTTGATGAATACCCGATTCATGGGCAAAAGCATTAGCACCCACAATCGCTTTATTGGCCTGAATAGGCATACCTGTGATTTGCGAAACCAACTTGGATGTTGCCACGATTTTGCTGGTATCAATGCCTGTATCAATGGCATATCGGTCAGCACGTGTTTTCAAAATCATCACGATTTCTTCCAACGCTGCATTACCAGCCCGCTCACCCAAACCGTTGATGGTACATTCCACTTGCCTTGCCCCATTTTCTACCGCAGCCAAAGAGTTGGCGACTGCCAAACCCAAATCATTGTGGCAATGCACTGAGAAAATAGCTTTATCAGCATTCGGTACTTGCTCCCGCAACAACTTAATCTTACGACCAAATTCATCAGGTGTCATATAACCCACAGTATCTGGAATGTTGATTACAGAAGCACCTGCATCAATCACTTTTTCGACAATCCTACATAAAAAGTCATCATCCGAGCGACCAGCATCTTCGGCTGAGAACTCTACATTTGCCACCAAGTTTCGCGCTTGTTTAACCGCAGCAACAGCGCGCTCCACCACTTCATCAGGGCTCATGCGCAACTTCGCTTCCATGTGAATAGGGCTTGTTGCAATAAAAGTGTGAATCCGCCCCCTATCGCCTGCAGGTTTAATCGCTTCTGCCACACCATCAATATCTTTGGGGTGCGCACGCGCCAAGCCTGCAATGATAGCATCAGGCACCTCGGCTGCTATGCGATTGACCGCTGTAAAATCATCGGGGGATGCCACAGGGAAACCTGCTTCAATCACGTCCACACCCAACGCCGCAAGTGCATGGGCAATGCGCAACTTCTCTTCAATATTCATCGAGCAACCTGGCGACTGCTCGCCATCACGCAAAGTAGTATCAAAAATATATAAACGATCTGACATGCCAAACTCCTAATCTATCCAACAAAACCTAAAAATAAAAAAACCACGGGGGTTAACCGTGGCTCGAATCTTCAAACACTAAATAAAATCTTTCTATTCAGTCCGTATACGAGCCAACACGGCACAGTTGAGTGTGTCGAGTTTTAAGAGCAGGTACAGGTTAAAACATTTCATGGCGCGGAGTATGCGCTGATTTAATCGTTGTTGTCAACGTCAGTTTCCGTTGCTTGTTTTGCCGACTGCTTCACTTTGGCACGCGCCAAACGTTTCTTCAAACGCAGCCGTGCTGCTTTTTGCCCTTGCCACACGCTCATAATCGGACCATGCACGCAATACGCTAAAAACACAAAAAATAACACACGATGTGGGTCAAGCACCAGCAATACCGCAGCAGCTAAAATGCCCACCAACACGGCAAACGAACGCTTCTGTTTTAAATCAATATCTTTGCCTGAAAGGAAGCGAACATTGCTTACCAAAAGCCATGACAGTGCGATACTAAGTATCAACCAAAGCCCACTGGATGGTGTCGCTTGAAATGATTCATAAAACAACACACCCGATGCCATAAAAATTGCCAAAGCAGGCGTAGGTAAACCTTGAAAGTATCGCTTTTCTTGGCTTGCAAGTTGCACATTAAATCGTGCAAGGCGCAGTGCTGAACCTGCTACAATCAAAAATGCCGCCAACCAGCCCAGCTTATCATAAGGTGTTAATGCCCAAAGATAGACTAGAACAGCAGGTGCAACACCAAATGACACCATGTCAGCCAACGAATCAAGCTCTGCACCAAATGCAGTTTCCGCATTTAAAAGACGGGCTACGCGACCGTCCAACATGTCAAAAATGGCAGCGCCAATAATTGCCCACGCAGCACTTTCATAGTTGCCCTGAATAGAACTGACCAAAGAGAAAAAACCACAAAGAAGACCAAGCAAAGTAAACATACTTGGAAGGATGTAAATACCACGGCTTTTGATGGTGTGGACGGGGCGACTCTTCTGCTCATCCATAAATTAAGCAGCCACCTTTTGATACGCGACAATACATCTGGTCACCATAGCATACCCTGTGATGAAAGAATCACCGTGAGGTGCAATGGATAAAACACCACGCGACACCCTAGAGTTGGATTGGCAGATAGATATGCTTGGTTAATCATGAGGCAAAGCCTACGAATAAAGCTTTAACAAGCAACGCATAGTCAATAAACATCTAATTTATTTCACTGTTTTAAGGTATGCAATCAAATCATCTGCTTTTTTGCCTTTAATCTTTTGCGATGCCATCTTGGTTTTTTTGCCCGCTGCTTTAGCAATACCTTTAGAGTCCGCTACCCAAGATTTAAGGCTCTTCTCATCCCAAACGCCACCAATATCCTTCAAGTATGCGCCATATTTAAACTTCTCATCTGCACCTTTAGCTTTGCCAACAATGCCAAACAAGTTGGGACCAGTTTTCTTTTTACCGCCTTGATTGAAAGTATGGCAAGACATGCATTTTTTCGCCACTTTCTTGCCCGCAACTGCATCACCAAGGCTTGCTTTAAGCATAAGCCCTTGTTTGGGTGGATTTTTAGGCTCACTACGAATCTCACCTTTACCTTGTGTTAATGGCGCAACAACTTTTTTAGGAGCTGCAACAGGCTCTATTTCTTTTGGGCTTTCGACTTGCGCCACCTGCTTCACAGCCGAAACTTCTTCCTCAATAACCACTTCTTTAGGCACGACCTTCACTTCAGGTTGCTCTGCCTTTGAAACTTCCCTGTTTTTATTAACTTGAACTTCAATTGTAGTTTCAACTTGCTTTGCATCCATATTTGGCTTGGCAGCATCTTCTACTTCCTCTGCAGCCATGCTTTTGTTCGTCACTTGAGGCGTAACTACTGGTGACTTCACTTCTGGCACTTGCTCTTGATTGCAAGCTGCCACTGAAACTAAAACAGCCAATAAAATGATTCTTTTCATAACACACCCCTTACTTGTTCAACAATGCCAGCGCTATCCAACTTCAAATCACGCAATATTTCAGCCTGCGTACCATGTTCTGGAAAAACATCAGGCATAGCAATATGCACAAATGCACCATACCACCCTGATTTCAAAGCTTCAACGGCAATCAACTCACCAATGCCACCGTGCGCAACACCTTCTTCAATCACAACCAAGGGTTTACCCTTAGACAAAGCTTGGATAATCCTATCCACATCCAAAGGTTTCACAAACCTAAGATTAAGCAGTGCGAAATCTTTATTATCTTCATCTTTTAAAGTTTGCACGGCGGTTTGCGCATCAGAGAAGCGCGTACCCACGGATACAATCAAACCATCTTTCCCTTGTTCAATCAACTCAGCCTTACCCACAGGTAGCACAGTTGGTGTTTCAGCTTCTAAACCCAAACCCGAACCACGCGGATAACGAATCGCCACAGGGCCATCCATATCTTCCAATGCTGTTTTCAGCATATGTGTGAGTTCCACTTCATCTTTAGGACACATAATCGTCATATTCGGCAAACATCTAAGATAAGCAATATCAAACATACCCGTATGCGTTGCCCCATCAGCACCGACAATACCTGCCCTATCCAAACACATCACCACATGCAAGTTTTGGATACAAATATCATGGATGATTTGGTCATATGCACGTTGTAAAAAAGTTGAATAAATGGCAACCACAGGTTTCATACCCGAACAGGCAAGCCCGCCCGCAAAAGTCAACGCATGTTGCTCGGCAATACCCACATCAATACACCGCTTTGGAAACATTTTGGCGAACGCAGACAAACCAGTACCACCAGGCATAGCCCCCGTGATAGCAACAATAGATGCATCTTCTTTGGCTAAATCAATCAGCGTATCACCAAAAGCTTGGGTATAGGTTTTGGCTGCATTGGCATTTTTGATGGGTGTGCCTGATTTTAAACAATAAGGACCTAAACCATGCCAAGTTTCAGGGTCTTCTTCGGCTGGCGAATAACCCAAACCTTTTTTGGTCAACACATGCAGCAACACAGGGCCTTTCAAACCTTTGCAGTTTTCCAAGGTGGGCAACAAATGGTCAAAATCATGCCCATCAATAGGGCCAATATACCGAAAACCAAGTTCTTCAAACAATGTGCCTGGTGTAATCATGCCTTTGACATGCCCTTCCAAGCGTTTGGCAACATCAAACACCGCAGGCACTTTGTTCAATATTTTTTTGGCGGCCTCTTTGGCGCTGGTATAATTTTTATCCGTAATAATACGCGCCAAATAGGAAGACATCGCACCCACATTCGGGGCAATCGACATTTCATTATCATTCAAAATGACCAATAAATTATTATCATTGCCACCTGCATGGTTGAGAGCTTCAAACGCCATGCCGCCACCCAATGAACCATCACCAATCACCGCAATGGCATGGTTATCTTGATGTTGCAAATCTCTGCCCATGGCAAAACCATACGCCGCAGAAATCGAGGTGGATGCGTGACCCGCACCAAAACAATCATGTTCAGATTCTTTGCGTTTGGTAAAGCCATTCAAACCACCATATTGACGCATGGTTGGCATACCTTCTAGGCGACCTGTTAAAATCTTATGCGGATAAGCCTGATGCCCCACATCCCACACGATTTTATCACGTGGTGAATCAAACACATAATGCAGCGCAATGGATAACTCCACCACACCAAGCCCTGCACCCAAATGCCCGCCAATCGGAGCAAGGGTTTCAATCAAATAATCGCGCATTTGTTGGGATAGTTCGGGTAGTTGCGATGTGTTGAGACGTTTTAAGTCATCAACACCTGTTATCGAATGCAATAAGTCCAAGTTTTTTGTATCTGACATTATTGCCCTCGCTTTAAAATATAAGTTGCCAATGCTTGTAGCTGTTTGCCTGCTTCACCTTTGAGCGGTTTACACGCATCCAGCGCAATCTCGCACATTTCATCAGCTAACTCACGTGCTTTTGTCACACCAAGCACAGATACATACGTTGCTTTGTTTTGCGCCTCATCTTTACCCGCACTTTTGCCCAACACTTCGCTGCTGGCTGTGGTATCCAAAATATCATCAGCAATTTGAAAGAGAAGACCAACCGCTTTACCAAATCGGGAACACGCCTGAAATTGCGTGTCGTCCGCATGGGCAAGCCTCGCACCCGCCTCACACGACCAACGCAACAATTCGCCTGTCTTGTGTAAATGAATACGCTCCACTTCCAACACATCGGATATGGCTTGATTTTCCGCTTCAATATCCATCATTTGCCCGCCAACCATACCTTGGCAGCCCGCAGCCAATGCCATCTCTTTGATTAAGGTCAAACGGGTGTCGGCATCTGCATCCAAATCAGCCAACATTTCAAAACTAAGTGCTTGCAGCGCATCGGCAGCAAGCACTGCCGTTTCTTCATCAAATTGTTTGTGACATGTGGGTTTGCCGCGCCTTAAATCATCATCATCCATGCACGGTAAATCATCATGAATCAGCGAATAAGTGTGCATACATTCAATACTTGCCGCCGCTGGCATTGCTTGGCTCATATCCTTGCCGCCACATGCCTGATAACATGCCAACACCAACGCTGGGCGTACTCGCTTACCCCCTGCCAAAAGTGAATACAGCATGGCATCATACAAACGCACTGGCACATGGGTTCGTTTTACGTCTAAATAGTCTTTACAATAATTTTCAGTCGCAACAGCATGTTGCGCTAAGAACAGTGGTGCTTGCATCAAGCCTCACCATCAAGCACTTGTAAGCGTTGCTCGGCATCATCAAGCAGCTTTTCACATTGGCGGGTAAGCTTCACGCCTTCTTCAAAAGCTTTCACGCTTTCCTCCAACGACAACTGCCCAGATTCAAGCTTTTCAACCATACTGGTCAAACCATGCAAGGCTTGCTCAAAAGATAATTCTTGTTTGTCTTGATTGCTCACGGCTTACTCCCCACATCAAAAAGCTAAGGTTAGAGGTATGCCAAAATTTGTCTAGTTTGCTTTTTTAACTAAGTAAGTTTACTTAAAAAGCAGGGTAGTACTTAGCCCGCATTATTCATAAATACTGCCGCGCCCTTGCTTGCCCCTTTATACGCAACAAATATTTCATCAATTGTTCGTAAGCACAGCTGCGAACAATTTCTTCAATATGCGCTGCAAACAAAGTTTCGGCGCAATCATCACAACGATTTATGAATAATGCGGGTTAGGACTTATCACTTGAATTCAGCGTACACTACAACTCAAGGTGGAGGTCAAAAAGGAACACGAACCGCACGGCACAACTCTTTCACAAATGGTGAGCCAAGCTCAAAATAACCCATCACAATATCTGCAAAATCTTCTTCCAACACCAATTCAGGTGGTATTTCTGCAATGGCAATAAAATCTTTGCGTTTGAGTGCGTTAATCATGGGATGGTCTTGCGGATAACCTTTGGGTGCGCGTTTCAGGCTTTCACCACTCAAACTAAAATGCTTTTGAAACTTGCTGTTGTTCTGTGCATCCACCCAACTTTGTGGGAATGTATCAATATGTTGGCGAATCAATTTAAGTGCTGGTGCATCAGGATGCCATTTGCCCACCCCGATAAACACACGACTGGGTTCAATATGCACATAAAAACCTGGCGCGTGCACATCTTTTCCCTGCGCATGGCGAAATTGAATGCCAACATTGGTCTTGTAGGGTGTTTTATTCTTGGAAAAGCGAACATCCCGATATACCCGCATCAACGAACCACCCATTTTACTGGCTTTCGCTACAAAATGCGGTGAAAGCTTTTCAAGTTGCGGTGCAATCGCCTCGATAAATTCAAATGCAGGCAAACGAACACAAGCTTCATATTCCAGCTTATGTTCATTGAACCAATCACGATTGTTGTTCTCCGCCAATCGCCTTAGAAATGAATAGGTGTCTTCGTTAAAGCTCATAAGTACACATTCTATAGCAACTCAAGTTAAAATCACCTCGTCATCCCCAGTTCTTGTATCGAGGATCCACTGTGTACTCGGAAAGGGTTATTCAATGTCTGAACTACTATAGATTTTAGCCAAACCAAAAAATAAAAGCATTTAGAATTTTGATACGCTTATAGAAGCAAGGATGAAAAACACGAAGTTTACTAAGTTAGTAGATGAGTAAATGAGTGCTTTTCAAACGCTGCTAATAAAGCATAGCAGATACCTAAACGATCATACCTGCGCCGACGGTGTTGTTAGTAAACGCGTCGATAATGATAAACGAACCCGTCCCCCGATTATCCGCATACGAATCACAATTCAACGGCTGCTGCAATTTGAATGTAATCTGCCCGATTTCATTCATAGCCAAACTATCTGCATCTTGCTCTTCAAGCGTATGAATATCGCGTTTAAAGTTCACCTCATCCACCAGCGCTTTCACCTGGCGTGTGGTATGTTTAATGATATACTTTTTACGTTTTTCAAGTGGTTCATCACCAATCCAACAGACATTGGCTTTGAGTGATTTCTCACCTGTGGTCTCTTCACCTGCATGAACCAACATATCACCACGCGAAATATCAATGTTATCATTGAGTGTTAGCGTAATACTTTGTGGTGCAAAGGCTTCGT
>DQSL01000131.1 GCA_015663235.1 Mariprofundaceae bacterium | reverse complement strand
CCATGACGGCGTTTATCCAAAATCGCTTGGCGCTGTTGTTCCAAAGGCAAGCCATTGATGTCTACCACATTATCCAACATACGGGTAAACACTGATACCACTTCACGGTACATATCCCAGTCAAAATAGGCATTTTCAGTGAAGGCATCTTTTACAAACTTGGTCAGGTTCACAGAACCCAACAAACATGCGCCGTAAGGTGGTAAAGGCTGCTCACCACAAGGGTTGGTGGCGCGAATATCTTCGCAGAACCAGTTATTATTCAAGTCATTTACTTCATCAATCAAGATAAAACCAGGCTCAGCATAATCATAAGTGGATGACATAATCACATCCCACAGGCGGCGTGCTTTGATGGTTTTGTACACGCGACATGCTGTAAAACCACGGTCATCTTTTTTTGCTTTTTCAGGCGGGTTGGCAACTTGTTTGAAGATGATTCGCATATCATCATTTGCTAGTTCATCTTTGGTCGCAGGGAATACCAAATCCCAATCTTCATCATTTTTCACAGCCTGCATGAAATCGCGGGTAATCAGGCAAGACAGGTTAAACTGGCGAAGGCGACCGTCTTCACGTTTGGCTTTGATAAAGTCCGCAACGTCAGGATGCGAAATATCGAATGTGCCCATTTGTGCGCCACGGCGACCACCTGCCGATGATACGGTAAAACACATTTTGTCATAAATATCCATGAAGGATAAAGGGCCAGACGTGTATGCGCCTGCGCCCGAAACATACGCACCTTTGGGGCGTAAGGTAGAAAACTCATAACCAATGCCGCAACCTGCTTTCAAGGTCAATCCAGCTTCTTTGACCATGGTCAAAATGCCATCCATGGAATCGGGAATCACACCAGACACTGTGCAGTTGATGGTTGAGGTGGCTGGTTTATGCGCTTGCGCCCCAGCATTGGACATAATACGCCCCGCAGGAATCGCACCATTCGCCAATGCCCAAGTAAATCGGTTGCTCCAAAATTCACGTTTATCTTCATCTTCCACTTCAGATAAAGCTTTGGCGACACGCTTGTAGGTGTCGGCAACATTTGCATCCACAGCATTGCCGTTTTTATCTTTTAATCGGTATTTTTTGTCCCAAATATCTTCACTTGCTGGTTGCAAAGTTACATCAGGTACAGATGCTTGGTCTATGCTTACTGGCTGTGGCTTTTGTTGTGGTTTTGCGCTCATGAACAGCTCCCTCATTGTATCAAAACGTGAATTTTAAATGAATTTTTATTCATCTATCCCTCTGACTTGCGACACCATATCTTGTGGTTTGATGCTTGGCAAGACACAATCTGTTGTGGTTCCATGCAATTTGCACTCACAATTTATCCACAGCTTCCTGTGCATAACTTTCATTTTTTAACCTAAGCCTAGGCTTTCATTCGCCTTTCTTTGGCAAGGCATTTTAGCACGCTTTTTGACGTGGCTTTTAACCCGTTACTTATGTCACCAGAACTATCATTTTTAGCCATGTCGTGAATTTTATATAAAAACCGATACTATGCGCCTTCTGATATATATTAGATGGCATTTGCGCCTAGGAGAATGAAAAGTGTCTGCATCTCACCTTACTGATGACCTTCGCATCACTGGCTTACGCGAAGTGAGCTCCCCCCAAGAAGTTCACACCGAATACCCCATTACCGATAAAGCTGCCGAAACTATTTTTGAGGCGCGTCAAGCAACTCATCGCATTCTGCATGGTGATGATGACCGCCTTCTGATCATTGTGGGCCCTTGCTCCATTCATGATACCAAAGCTGCCCTTGAATATGCAACATTGATTCAAAAGGTGCGCGAGCAATATGCAGATGATTTATTGATTATCATGCGCGTGTATTTTGAAAAGCCACGCACCACAGTGGGCTGGAAAGGTTTGATTAACGACCCACATTTGGATAATTCCTTTGATATTAATACGGGTATTCGCAAAGCACGCAAACTCTTGCTTGATATTAATCAAATGGGTGTGCCTGCTGGCACTGAGTTTTTAGACTTAATTTCACCGCAATATGTTGCTGATTTGGTAAGCTGGGGAGCCATTGGTGCGCGCACCACTGAAAGCCAAGGGCATAGAGAATTGGCTTCAGGTTTATCATGTCCTGTTGGCTTTAAAAACAGCACCAACGGTGGTTTCAGCATTGCCATTGATGCGATTGGCGCAGCTTCCCACCCCCATCACTTCTTATCACTCACCAAAGAAGGAAAATCAGCTATCTTTGAAACCAGCGGCAATGAAGACTGTCACATTATCCTGCGTGGCGGCAATGATAAGCCCAATTATGATGCGGCGAGCGTGGCTCATGCGGTTGAGAAGTTAGAACATGCGGGTATCAAATCAGGTGTAATGATTGACTTTTCTCATGCCAACTCACTCAAACAACACAAACGTCAAATTGATGTGGGCAATGATGTGGCAACACAACTATCAACAGGAAATACCGCCATCAAAGGTGTGATGATTGAAAGCCATTTGCATGAAGGCAGACAAAACAATACGCCTGACACGCCACTACAATATGGTATGAGCATTACCGATGCGTGTATTTCATGGCAAGATACCGAGCCACTTTTGGACACGCTCGCCCAAGCAGTACAAGCAAGACGCAACCACGTTTAATTATGGGTGATACCATCACTTGGTTGCAAGCCACCGTTTTAGCCTTTATCCAAGGCATTACTGAGTTTTTGCCTATTTCATCCTCAGGGCATTTGGCATTGGTTCCTTTGGTCTCCGCTTGGCCTGACCAAGGTTTGGCTTTTGATTGCGTGGTACATTTAGGCACTTTGTCTGCCGTGATGTATTACTTTCGCAGTGATTTGCGTAATATGGGCATTGGTTGGGGGCAAACCGTTGTCCAACGCTCATGGCAAGCCAGCCGCGATGGGCAAATGGCATGGCTCATCCTGCTTGCCACCATTCCCGCAGGTATTATTGGTTTAACACTAAAAAATTATATCGAATCCGACTTGCGCTCAATTGAAGTTATTGGCTGGGCATCCATTGGTTTTGGTTTGTTATTATGGTTTGCCGATAAAACAGGCACAAAAAAACGCGAAGATAAAGACTGGCGTTTGAATGACGCATTGATAGTTGGGCTACTCCAAGCTTTGGCGCTCATTCCTGGCACATCACGTTCAGGCATCACCATGACAGGCGCATTACTGCTCGGTTTTACCCGCGAAGCTGCGGCAAGATTTTCCTTTTTATTATCTATCCCCGTTATTTTCTTGGCGGGTGGTTTAAAAGTTATCGACTGGATTGAACAACCCAATCAAGCTGCTGGGCTTGGTGCATTGGTGATTGGTTTTATTGTGTCTGCCATTTCAGCCTATATATGCATTCACTATTTCCTCAAGTTCTTGAATCAAATCGGCATGGGGCCATTCGTCATTTACCGTTGTGTTTTGGGCAGCATTTTGTTGTGGATGGTGTGGTAAAACGCATGTTATGCGTATGTAAACGAGGTGCATTATGTTAGCCCCACAAATTGACCCCGTTGCCCTACAATTAGGGCCTATTGCCATTCATTGGTATGGACTGATGTATGTCTTTGCCTTTGCTTCAGCTTGGAAGCTGGTGCAAATTCAACTCAAAGAACAGAAGCTTTGGGGCAAGGCTGTTAGCCCTGAAAAGTTTGAGAATTTGTTCACCTTTCTGATTCTTGGTGTGATTTTAGGCGGTCGTTTGTGGTATGTGTTGTTTTACAACCCATCATTCTACTTAGAAAACCCTATCAAAGTATTATATGTGTGGAATGGTGGCATGTCCTTTCACGGCGGTTTGTTTGGCTCTATTGTCGCTGGCTATTGGTATTGCAAACGCGCTGGTCTCCCTTACCTTGAATTATTAGACCGCTTCGCCGTGGTTGCCCCGCTGGGGCTTGCCTTTGGGCGCATGGGCAACTTCATCAATGGTGAGCTTTGGGGTCGCATTGCCGACCCCGAACGTGTGCCTTGGGCAATGATTTTCCCAGGCGCAGGTGACTTGCCGCGTCATCCCAGCCAACTTTATGAAATGGCATTAGAAGGCATCTTATTGTTCTTGATTCTATGGTTTACTCGCAAACAACCCTGGGCAAAAGGCACGCGCATTGCCATCTTCTTATTGGGTTATGCCGTAGCTCGAATTTTCTGTGAAAACTTCCGTGAACCCGATGCCCAACTTGGTTTTATTTTTGCCAACATCACCATGGGTATGTTGCAATCATCCGCCATGATTATTGCAGGTTTTGCCATCTTGTTTTGGATGAAGCAAAAAGGATAAGTCATGGCATGGATAGATAGCCACTGTCATTTGAATCATGAGCGCTTCTCCCATGATTTAACTGATGTTTTACAACGCGCTATGCAAGAAGGCATATCCCAGTTTCTTGTGCCAGGCACTGCCTTTCACCAATGGGAAACCCAACGCGCATTAGAACAAAAGTACCCCAACATTCATTTGGCATATGGTATCCACCCTTGGTTTTGTGATTTACACAATGAAGAACATTTAGAACAACTGGATGATTTGTTGAATAATGCAGTTGCTGTGGGTGAATGTGGGCTAGACTTCTCGCCCAACAAACCCAGCAAAGAACAACAAATGCATTGGTTTGAAGCGCAAGTTACACTCGCAAAAAAACATCAACTTCCCCTAATTATTCACAGTGTAAAAGCCAATGATGTCATTGCATCGACACTTAAAAAACAACCAACATGTCGTGGCGTAGTCCATGGTTTTGCTGGTAGCTTGCAACAAGCCCAAGCGCTCATCAAACTCGGTTATTATATTGCCATTGGTACGCGACTCATCCACAGCCGTCCCAAAAAAACAGCAGCTTTGGTCACCCAACTTCCACTTACTTCTTTATTGCTAGAAACTGACGCACCCGACGGCTTGGGCAAACAAACACGCAATGAACCCAAAGAGCTCATTGTTGTTGCCAATGTCGTGGCTAAACTTCGTCAGCAACAGCCTGAAGAAGTCTTAAATATTTGCAGCCAAAATGCACAGGAGTTGTTTCAATTATGAGCCCTACATCCAATATTCTACATCAACGCACCCATATTCTTATTGGTGAACAAGGGCTGAAAAACCTCATGGATAAACATGTGATGATTATTGGACTCGGTGGTGTGGGTGGTGCTGCTACGGAAGCTATTGCGCGTATTGGTGTGGGTAAAATCACCTTGCTTGACCATGATGTGGTGGGTTTATCCAACCTCAACCGCCAACTTATTGCCCTGCAATCCAATATTGGCGATAAAAAAACAGCCGTTGCCGCAGAGCGCATCGCCAACATCAACCCCGATACAACCGTGAATATTCATGACGATTTTATTCACCCTGAAAATGTGGACGAATTACTCGCGTTTTATAAACCTGATTATGTGTTGGATTGCATTGATTCTATTGTTTGCAAAGCGGCACTCGTTTATGCCTGCCAGCAAGCGAATATTCCCGTGATTACAGCACTTGGTGCAGGTGGGCGTATTGATGTCACCAAAGCCGAAATTACCACTTTGAACAAGACACACACTTGCGGACTTGCTCGTGCTTTAAGAGGTCGTTTGCGAAAGCTGAGTGGTGATTTGAATTACCCTGTTGTATTCTCATCCGAGCCTGCCATCAATGCCTTGCCCCATGAGTCAATTCTAGGCGAACCTGATGCCAGACCTCGCGCTACCAATGGCACGATTTCATACTTGCCCAATATTTTTGGTTTTATGACCGCAGGTTATGCCATTCAACAAATGTTAAAAAAATAGCTGGCTATTTTAATCTAGTAAACTATCTTACCTTTATCGCCCTTGGATTCAGAAGCAGCAAGGAGAAGCGTTGATGAGTATATTTGAAGTTCAAACACCACAAAACAGCATAGGCTTTCAATTTTGGAAGCTGTATCAACATTGGCAAAAGCAAGTGTCAGAAACCCTTTCACCCTATCACATTACACACACACAATTTGTGATGATGGCATCCATTGCTTGGTTTGAAGAGCAAGGTATCCAGCCTTCTCAAGCGCAAGTTACCCAACTCATGAATATTGATAAAATGGCATGTTCCAAAGCGGTGCGTCAGCTTGAAAGCAACGGTTTTGTAAAGCGCGCAAAAAGTAAAACTGATGCGCGAGCATGGTCTTTATCATTAAATAAAAAAGGCTTAGATATTGTGCCGCAAGCTATGAAATCTATTGCGCAAGTTGATATGGAAGTGTTTGGTTCGCTGGGTGAGCGAAAAACAACATTCAATAAGATTTTGCTCTTGCTCAATAAATTCTAGCCTGCATTATTCATAAATCACTGTGATGGTCGCGCCGAAGCTTTGCTTTTGCAACGGATTTTTTGCCATGAGTGCCGTAGCCACGCATCCGGTCGATTGACAAAGGATTCGTTGCGGACAAAGGGGCAAGCGAGGGCGCGGCAGCATTTATGAATAATGCAGACTAGTTATTCACCATTATCAGCTCGTTTATCCTTGAAGAAAAACATGCGGCGTAACACAGGATGACCGAGCAGTGTATGCAATATCGCCATGCCAACATGTGCAATGATATAAATCCAAAGCAACTCACCTAAAAATTCATGCGTTTCTTTCGCAAGATGCACCAGACCCAACATTGCGCCAGACTCTTCCATACCATACAACATGACAGCACCTGTTATGCCCAAAGCCAACACCAGCAATATACCAAGACCATGCACAATGCCAGATACAGGGCTTTGCTGACCTGTTTCCGCAAATTTCCCCTTTAACCAGCCCGCCATTTCATCTTTAAGCCGACTTGGTAGAAGCTGCCGAGATTCCGAAGAAAAATAAGGGAACAAACGTGACCAACTGGCTTCTTTGCTCATCAAAGCCCACGTCAAACGCATCAGCACCAATGTCAAAGCCAACATGCCAACCCACTCATGCATGTCAAAAAAGAACGCTTGTGATTCAGTACGAATACGGCCTGGCTTAGGACGTTTCATAAGCTCTTCACTTAATAACTGCAAAGGAATCAACAGGGCAAAACCCCAGTGCAATAAGCGGGTCACTTTATCATAATGCATCAGAAACCTTTTATTTTCCAGCCAATTGATTCATGCGAAGTCTTAGCGCATTGAGTTTGATAAACCCATCAGCATCTTGCTGATTGTAAGCACCTTCATCATCTTCAAATGTGCATAAACGTTCATCAAACAATGAGTTGTCTGAGCGGCGACCAAGCACCATCACATTACCTTTATACAATTTTAGGCGCACATCACCATTGACGGTTGCTTGTGAGGCATCAATGGCTGATTGCATCATACGTGTTTCAGGGGCAAACCAATAACCATTGTAAATGAGTTTAGCATAACGTGGCATCAGCTCATCTTTCAAATGTGCCGCTTCCCTATCCACAGTAATCGATTCAATCGCACGATGTGCTTTGAGCATAATCGTGCCACCTGGTGTTTCATAACAACCTCGTGATTTCATGCCCACATAGCGGTTTTCCACGATATCGATACGACCCACGCCATGTTTGTTGCCCAAACGATTCAATTCGCGCAATACTTCCGCAGGGGTCATGGTTTTGCCGTTCACAGCAACAATATCGCCACCTTTATAAGTCAGCTCAATTTCTTCTGGCGTATCAGGTGCATTCTCAGGGGACACCGACCAGCGCCACATATCTTCGCCCGGTGCAGCCCAAGGGTCTTCCAAGTCATAACCTTCATAAGAAATATGCAATAAATTGGCATCCATAGAATATGGGGATTTTGAGTTTTCGCGCTTGCGCTCTACTGCAATGCCATGTTTGGCTGCATACGCCAACATTTGTTCACGCGAGGTCAAATTCCATTCGCGCCACGGTGCAATCACTTTCACATCAGGTTTAAGCGCATAAAAACCCAATTCAAAACGCACTTGGTCATTGCCTTTGCCCGTTGCACCATGCGACACTGCATCTGCACCTTCAAGCTCTGCAATTTCAATCATACGCTTAGAAATCAAGGGGCGGGCAATGGATGTGCCTAACAAATATTCGCCTTCATAAATCGCGTTGGCGCGAAACATGGGGAACACAAAATCACGCACATATTCTTCCGTTAAATCATCAATATAAATTGCCGATGCACCACATGATTCAGCCTTAGTGCGCGCTTCTTCAACTTCTTCACCCTGCCCAATATCGGCAGTAAATGTCACCACGTCACACTGGTAGGTATCTTGCAACCATTTGAGGATAATCGAGGTGTCCAAACCACCCGAATAGGCTAATACGACTTTATTGACTGACATAAGAAAACTCCAAATCTATCAAACTTATTACAAATCTAGGCGCAGGCTAACGATTTTTTATGGCAGGGCTATGAATATCCAAAATATGATGCGCCGCAGTACAATCTGCTTGAATTTGCACTGCCAAATCATCGCTTGAAACAAAGGCTCTATCCTCACGGATGCGTTTGATGAAATGCACTTTAACACGTTTACCATACAAGTCTTCTTGGGTGTCCAACAAATGTGATTCCAATAGCAATGTTCGCCCGTTAAATGTAGGACGATAACCCAAATATGCGGCTGATTTCACCATTTTACCCTCATATTCCGACCATGCTGCATAAATACCTACGGGAGGATGGGTTAAATCTTTAACGCGAATATTCGCTGTGGGGAAACCCATCTTTCGACCACGTTTTTCACCATGCCCAACCCGCCCCGAAATCGAATAACAATGCCCCAATAAATTATTGGCTAAACCAAAGTCTGCCGCTTCAATCGCCGAACGAATCCGACTCGATGACACTACCGCACCATCCATAGCAAAAGCAGTTGCTTCACTCACCGTAAAACCATGCACATCGCCAAGCGTGCGCATCATATCCGCTTGCCCTTGCCTGTCTTTACCAAAGGCAAAGTCATAGCCCACATGAATATGTTTAAAGCCAAGCGCATTATAGGTGTGGCGCATAAAATCTTCGGCACTCATGGATGCCAAAGCTTGATTAAAACGCAACAAAAGCACGGCATCCACCCCAGCTTCTTTCAAATCTTGTAAGCGTTCATGCAAGTGGGATAAGCGACGCGGTGCTTCCTCAGGAAACAAAAATGCGCGTGGATGCGGCTCAAAAGTAATCACCACTGATTTTGCATCACCCAATGCAGCTGCATGACCATTCAACTCAGCCAACACTTGTTGATGCCCCATATGTACACCATCAAAGTTGCCAATGGTTATAGCGCAATCCTGTAAGCCTGCTTTTTTCGCAGCATCAAATGAACGTAAAACTAACATGGCTACACGCTAAAAAGGTCTGTCCTTAAAGTAAATCACAATCATGCACAACACACACCATGATTTTGGCGCAAAATATGCTTAACTAACTTATGGTAGTGCAGCTAAGCAAACATACTTTCCTTCAAACATTTGATATAATGCACGTACCAATATAATCAGGAGCAAACTTGAACCCATCCAATATAACACAAAGCGAAGCTTTAGAGATACGTAAAAAGCAGGTTTATTTACTCTATAAACCATCGTTAATAGCTGCATTAGCTAGCGTATTAGCGGCTTGCCTTTTGGCTTACATTCAGTGGCAAGTCATCTCCCATAAGCATATCTTGCTTTGGTTAACGGTGATGGGGCTTGTGATCATCTTACATGTTTGGTTTTACATCGCGTTCACACGCTTAAAACCTACCGCACAAGCTATCCCTTGGTGGGAAAAATCGTATGTTGTCATATCCGTTGCCGCAGGCCTTGTTTGGGGATCCGCAGGCATCGTTTTATTTCCTGAACACAATTTTGAACACCAAGCGGCAACCGTTGTTGTCTTAACAGGCATGGCTGCAGGTGCTGTAACCACGCTATCCGCGCTTCGGGCACCTGTATTGATATTTCTGACTTTATGTATGAGCCCGATCACCATTCGCTTGCTTTTTGAAATGAATCCGACCGCATTCGCTTTTGCGCTTTTGTGTTTTGTATTTCTCTTGTTTTTCATCAAAGCAGGTCTTGATACATATCAGACACATTTACAAAATATCAGCCTGCATATTCAAAGCCAAAGTCGAGAGAATACGCTTAAAAAATCAGAGGCATTCTTGCAAAAAACATCTGAAATTTTAGAAATGATTGCCAAGGGATATCCAGCAAAAGACATTTATGATGCAATCATCCTGCTCTACGAATCGCGCCATCAACATATACGCTGCTCTATTTTGGAGTGCCATGGCACCACCCTAAAACATGGCAGCGCCCCCAGCCTTCCCAAAGCCTATTGCGATGCAATTGATGGTATAAAAATCGGTCCAGATGTGGGCTCTTGTGGTGCATCCACATACACAGGTCGACGTGTGCTGGTTGAAGACATTGCCACCGATGCCAAATGGGAAAGCTTCCGTGAGTTTGCCCTTTCTTTTGATCTTCGGAGCTGTTGGTCTGAGCCCGTCAAAAGTGCGCAAGACAACGTTCTTGGCTCCTTTGCCATATATTCTGCTGCCCCATGTTTGCCATCGCAAGTGCAACTTGAAGACTTGGCTGCCGCTGCGCAGTTAACTGGTATCATCATGGAACGCGAACAACGAAATGCTTTGTTGCACAAACTACACAGTGCATTTGAATACGCACAAAATGCTATCATGATTACTGATTTAGAAGCACGAATTGAATATGTAAATCCAGCTTTTGAGAATATGACAGGATACTCAGCTCAAGAATCTGTTGGCAAATTCACAACCCTATTGCACAGCCCGAAGCATTCCGAAGCATTCTATATCAAACTTTATGAGCACTGCAAACAAGGTAAACCATGGAACGGTGAAATTACGATACAGCGCAAAAATGGTACCTTGCTAGAAACAGAACGTAATATTTCCCCTATTCTTGACAATAACGGTAACATTGAATTTTTTGTTGCCATCATGCATGATCTTACCGAAACAAAAATGCTTGAAAAGCAATTTCAACAAGCACAAAAAATGGAAGCTATTGGCACGCTCGTTGGTGGTATTGCCCATGATTTTAATAATATTTTAGCAGGCATTATTGGCAATACATTCCTCATAAAAAGAAGTTTGCCTGATCACCCACATGCCCTTCAGAAACTAGAACGCGTTGAACAACTTTCAGCACGCGCCACCCACCTTATCCAACAATTGCTCACCTTTGCTCGAAAGGATGCGGCACAGTTAGAACCATTGGAGCTTAATGCACTTGTCCAAAGTATTTTTATGCTACAGCGTACATCCACACCTGAAAACATCGCCATGAAACTGCAGATACCTTCAGAAAACCTGCACATATATGGCAACAGCACACTTATCCACCAAATATTGCTCAACTTAATCAATAACGCACGCGATGCACTTGAAGACACACCACACCCTCATATTACCATCACCCTCAAACCATTTTATCCCACGACAACATTCGTGCAACAACATGCATACTTCAAACCTATACCGTATGCACAAATCAGCGTAACTGATAATGGACATGGTATCTCAGCTTCTCATATTGAAAATATTTTTGATCCTTTTTTCACAACCAAAGATGTCGGCAAAGGTACAGGACTTGGGTTATCTATGGTGTATGGTGCGGTGAAAAGCCATCAAGGTTATATTGAACTGGATAGCCAAGAAGGCAAAGGTTCAACCTTTCGAATTTATATACCCCAACAAACAGACACAGCAGACACCTTACCCGAGCCAGTCAAGCAACACCGCACAACAAGTACAGGCTCTGGAGAAACCATTTTATTGGTTGACGACGATGTACATATCCGCGAAATTGGTCAAGAAGTGCTGGAAGAATTAGGTTATCATGTCTTGTTAGCGAATAATGGCCTAGACGCTATTGATGTATTTAAGGCAAACCAAGATAACATTGCCTTGGTGGTTACAGACATGGTGATGCCCAAGTTGGGTGGTATCGAAGCTGTTGTTGAAATACGCAAACTTCAAGCGGACATCAAAGTCATTTTTACAACGGGTTATGATAAGAGTACAACCCAAACCACAATAGAGCGTGGTGACACCATGCTAAGCAAGCCTTATGACATTGAAACATTTAGCCAAACCGTTCAGCAAATATTAAGTCGCGGGGAATGTTGATAGCTTATGCCACGCCTTGTGATGCAAGGTATTCTTCATATGTACCATGGTAATCTGTAATGCCCTTTTCGGTAATTTCAATGATTCGAGTGGCCAAGGAAGATACAAATTCACGGTCATGGGAAACAAAAATAAGCGTACCTTCATAATGTTCCAAAGCTGTGTTCAACGACTCAATAAACTCCATATCCATGTGGTTAGTTGGTTCATCCAGCAATAGCACATTAGGGTTCTGGAACATAAATTTACCAAACAACATGCGCCCCTTTTCACCACCAGACAGTTGTTGAACTCT